>CAYOUO010000334.1:0-4311 GCA_964407155.1 uncultured Hyphomicrobiales bacterium
CCGGCTGTAAATTGGGGAACCCACCGCTAATTTGAAGTTGCCAAGTCCTCGTTGGAGAAGGATTGCGTTATGATCGTGTTACGAAAAATTCTGGTGGCGCTGGGGCTGCTGACCGCAGCAACCTTAGGCGTTGCAGGTTCGGCCGAGGCTGCCAGCAGCGGCTATCTCACGGCCAATGTCAGCCTGCGAGCTGGTCCGGGCTTTGACTATCCTGTTGTTGCCAGCATGAATGCTGGCTCCGGTGTGACCATTTACGGCTGTCTGTCGGGCTGGAGCTGGTGTGACATCAGCTGGCGCGGCAATCGCGGCTGGGCCTCCGGCCAGTATCTGCAGGTCGTTTATCAGAATCAGCGCCGGCCGATTCTGGGCTACGGCACCTACATCGGTCTGCCGTTCGTGACCTTCAGCATCGGAAACTACTGGGGCAATTACTATCGCCACCGGCCGTTCTTCAACCAGATCAATCGCTGGGGTGGGCCGGGCTTCCATCCGCCGAAAGGCCCGAAGCCGCCTTACATGAAGCCGCCGCATGGCAACAATCCGCCGAACGGTGGCAAGCCTAATTTCAAGCCGCCGCATAACGGCAACCAGCCTTCGTTCGGTAACTCGAACAAGGGCAATTACCAGAAGGGAAATGGGCCGAAAGGCAATGGACCGAAAGGTAACGGGCCGAACGGCTGCAAGCCGGGCGACAATAACTGCCACTAGCTGATTCAGCATCCGCATGATCGGAGACGGCCCGCGTATCGCGCGGGCCGTTTTCGTTTTGCCGTAGAGAAGAAGTTTAGGCGGCCAGTCGTGGCAGCGCCGGCCGGGTGCTCAGCGCCGCGGCCACTACCGCCTCTATCGCCACCTTCTCGTCACCGATGAGCTCCAGCCTCGGCGCCCGCACCGCCGGTGAGGTTCCGCGCACGAGGTGCTCCACCAGCTTGATGTTCTGCACGAAGCGCAGCGACACATCGAGGTGGAGCAGCGGCATGAACCAGCGGTAGAGTTCGCGCGCCTCGCCGAGCCGGCCCGCCTTCACGAGGCGATAGAGCGCCACCGTTTCCTCCGGGAAGGCGCAGACCAGCCCTGCCACCCAGCCGACCGCGCCGAGGATAAGGCTTTCCATCGCCAGGTCGTCGACGCCCGAGAACAGCGCGTAGCGGTCGCCGATGAGATTCACGATGTCGCTGATCCGGCGCACGTCGCCCGACGATTCCTTCACCGCGACGAACCGCTTCTCGTCGCCGAGTTCGGCGAGCATCGGCGGCGTCGTGTCAACGCCGTAGGCGATCGGGTTGTTGTAGATCATGATGTCGAGGCCGGTCGCGCCGGCCACCGTGCGAAAATGCTGGATCGTCTCGCGCGGCGTCGCGATGTAACGCATCGCCGGCAGAACCATGAGGCCGTCGAGCCCGGCTTTCTCCGCGCGCTCCGCCATGCGTGCCGCGGCCCGCGTCGAATCCTCGGCGATGGTGAGCAGAACGGGTGCCTTTCCCGCAGCGCGCTTTGCAGCTCCGGCGATCGCGATTTTCTCGTCGCCTTCCAGCGTCGAGGCCTCGCCGAGCGAGCCGCAGCAGATGATCGCGTCGACGCCGGCAGCGAGCTGAAACGCCACGTCGGCTTCGACGGCCGCGAGATCGACGCTGCCGTCCGTCTTGAATTTCGTCGTGATTGCGGGAAATACGCCCTGCCACTTCATTGAGAGTGCCCCGGGTTGGTCGCGTTTCAGGTCTCCCGCACCCATACCAGCATTTTGCCCTCTTCGCGATTGCCCCAGAGGTAATAGGGAATTGCGGTCAGCGTCGTCGGCCGGCCGCCGGCTTCGGCGCCGTAGAGTCCATGGTCCCAGTTGGTGCGGCTCACGTTGCCGACGCCGCTGATGGTCACAATCCCGCCGAACAGGTCCTCGCGCAGCGCCGTCGTCAACCGCGCGCCCGGCGGCAGGATGAGATCGTCGGGCGAGGCGCCGGGGTTGTCCGTCTCCTCGAAGCAATAGACCAGCGGCCCGCGCTTGAGTGCCGTGCGCCCCGCCGCGGCAAGCACTGCGGGGTGCGCCTTCACCCGCGCCACCGGCATCGGCAGGTTGAGCGCGATCGTGTCGCCGGGGTGCCATATCCGCCTGAGCGCGAGATAACCCCTGCCGAGATTTCCGGCGACGTCGGTATCCACGCCATTGATGCGCGCGGTCGCGCCTTCCGCCCACGCGGGGATGCGCAGCCACACGGTGAATTCGGTCGCCTGCTCGGGTTCGAGCGTGATCGTGATCGCCCCGTCCCACGGATAGTTGCTCACCTCGCTGAGCCCGATCGCGCGCCCGCCGACGCTCGCGATCGTCGTCCCGCCGCCGTAAAGATGGACCGCGATGCCGTCCTCGGTCGTCGAGTAGAAGAACCCGCCGATCGAAACGATCGCGCGCGCAATGTCGGTCGCTGCCTCGGGGCAGGGGTGCCAGTCCCAGCGCCGGTGGCTGCTGTCGGCGGCAAGCGGGTTCTCCCGGAAGTAGCGCTGCCCGTCGAAGGAGAGCCCGGCCAGACCGGCGTTGTAGAGCGCGAGCTCCACCACGTCGCCGTAGGCGTTGTCGAGATCGAGCGCGAGCATGCGCTTCCCCCATCGCGCCAGCCCGAGCGCCGCCGATGTTTCCGCGTGCGCTTCCGCGTTGGGCAGGTCGTAGGGCGCGCCGAAGCCTTCGGTCTGCCGCGAGGCTCCGATCGCTCCCGTGACATACATGTGCCGCGTCGTCACGTCTTCCCACAGCGCCTCGCAGGTCCGCCGCAGCGCCGCGTCGCCGCGTTCGACCGCGAGCTCTGCCATCGCCGCGTACATGCTCACCGCGCGCGCCGCCTTGCCCACTGCCTTGTCCTGCAACCGCACGCGGCGATGCGACTGGTTCTCCTCGTAGGTGCGCCCGACGAAGTGTTCGGTCTCGTCGCCGCGCGTCACCGCCTCGATGTCGAAATAGTGCGGATGCCGTCCGCGCTCGTCGATGAAGTAGGCGGCGAGGTTGAGGTGCTTCTCGTCGCGCGTCACGCGATAGAGCCGCGACAGCGCGAGTTCGATGCCCTGCCGGCCGCCGTAGCCGCCTTTCTTGTCGTCGCCGTGCCCGAAGGTCTCGGCGATATGATCGACGTACCGGAGAACCGGGTCCATCAGCCGCCGCTCGCCCGTCGCCTGGAAGTGCGCCACGGCTGCTTCGATCAGGTGCCCGGCGGCGTAGAGCTCGTCATTGTCGCGCAGGTTGGTCCACCGCTCATGGGGGCCGTTGGCGATGAACCAGGTGTTCAGATAGCCGTCGTCGAGCTGGCCCGCGGCAAGCGTGTCGGCGATGGCATTGACGGTATTGGCGAGCTCGGGGTCGGGCGTGCTTGCCAGCGCGTAGCTCGCCGCCTCCAGCCATTTGCCGACCTCGGCGTCGCGCACGCGCTGGATGTCGCTGTCCGGCCGATCCTGCGACGGCGCGGCGTCCAGCATGCCGGCGGCCTCCAGCTTGCGCCGTTGACTCGGAATCGTCCGGGCGCGAACCGTGTCGATACGTTCGCGCCAGAATGGTCCGCGGATTTCGACCGCGGCAAAATTGACCGGTGAAAGCCGATGCTTCATCGCGAGCCCCACGCTCGTCCTCGAAGCTATCAACTTTAACGATTCTCGCTACCTCTTTGATGGCAATAGGTAAACAGCGATGAGCAGGATCGGACCCATAGTCAGCGCCGCATCGGCCGGATTGAAAACGAAGAGCACGCGCTCACCGAGGTGAAGCAGCAGAAAATCGACCACGTGGCCGAGCCGGATGCGGTCGGCGAGATTGCCGATTGCCCCGCCCAGAATCGCCGCAAATCCAATCGTGGCGCCCCATCCGCCTTCCTCGCTTTTCAGCCAGAACCAGATGACCCCGGCCGTGATGGCCAGCGTGACGACCGTCAGCGCCCAGCCCGAGCCGGCCAGGAAGGAGAAGGCAATGCCGGTGTTTTCGACGCGGAAAAGCGTGAGAATCGGGAGGATGTCGATTGCCTGCCCGGGCTCGAGCGCGGCGACCGCCCAGTGCTTTGCCGCCTGATCGACGATCACCACCGCAACGGTTATCGCCAGTCCGAGAGCGGAAAGCGGCCCTGCCGGTCGGCCGCTGCGCCAGTTCGTCGCCGCGGCTTCGGTCACAGCTTGAGGCTCGCCCGGCGGATTTCGAAGAGCATCACCGCCGTCGCCACCGCCAGGTTGAGCGAATCCGCCTTCCCCGCCATCGGGATCTTCACCAGCGTTCGTGCCGCCGCCGCCGCTTCCGCGGTCAGCCCGGCCTGCTCGGTGCCCATGATCAGCAGGACCGGCGGCTGG
>CAYOUO010000335.1:0-10839 GCA_964407155.1 uncultured Hyphomicrobiales bacterium
GGGCTCTATGATGTCGCCGCAACGGCCAAACATTCGTGGCCAGTCGAATGGCTGCTCCACTCCGTGATGCGGCGGTCGGTGGCGCTGCACGCCGGGACGCTGGCGATCCCCGATCTGCACGATCCCGTCCTCATCCGGCGCGGCGCCGAGCACTTCAGCAGCAGCTGCGCGCCCTGCCATGGCGCTCCCGGCCAGCTGGCTTCGCCCATCGCGCAGCAGATGACGCCGCTCCCGCCCGGCCTCTATTCGGCCAACCGCGATTTCACGCCGAGCCAGCTGTTCTGGATCGTCAAGCACGGCGTCAAGATGACGGCGATGCCGGCGTGGCCGGCACAGGGCCGCTCCGACGAGATATGGGCGATGGTGGCGTTCCTGGAGGAACTGCCGCACCTCACGCCGCCGGCGTACCTGCAGCTGACCGGCCAACTGACCGGGGCTCCGGCGAGCCCGGCCTTTCTGCCGCAGCAACCGTCGCCCGCGACCGCGTTCGATCCCGCCCGGTGCGCCGGGTGCCACGGCGCCGACGGGCGCGGCGAACCGGGCGTGTTTCCGCCTCTGGCCGGCATCGATGCAGCGCGGATGGAACAGGAGCTCCGCGACTATCGCGACGGCAGCCGGCCAAGCGGCTTCATGCAGCCGGTGGCCGCGGCGATGAGCGACGACGCGATCTCCGCCGCGGCCCGCTATTACGCCGGCCTCCGCGCGGCGGGCTCGCCATGACGGCGGCGGGCCCGATGCCGCTCGGCCTTTTCTCGCCAGAGGGCGCCGGCGCCCACGCCATATCGCCGCTGCTCTGGGGGCTGATCTGGCTCTCGATCGCCGTCATCGCGATCATCGCGGTGGCCGTCGCAGCCGGCATCGTCGTGCGCTCATCCGGGGCGCGCGATCCATCGGCGGTGAAGGTCGAGCGGTCCGGCAACGGGCTGTGGTGGATCTACGGCGGCGTCGGCGTGTCGACGGTGGTGCTTCTGCTGTTCGTCGGCTGGACGGTGTCCACCATGGCCGAGATCGTGACGCCGTCGGTGGGCCATGGGCTGACGGTCGCGGTTTCCGCGCGCCAGTGGTGGTGGAGTTTCACCTACGATACGCTGGCAGGTCCGGTCGTCACCGCCAACGAGCTGCACATCCCGGTCGGCGTGCCGGTGCGCTTCGTGCTCACGTCTCCTGACGTGATCCACAGCTTCTGGGTGCCGGCGCTCGGCGGCAAGACCGACGTCATTCCCGGCCGCGCCAATGAGGCGTGGCTGGAAGCCGTGAAGCCGGGCGTCTATCGTGGCCAGTGTGCGGAGTTCTGCGGCGTCCAGCATGCCGGCATGGCCTTGCTGGTCGACGCGCAATCACCGGACGCATTCGACGCGTGGATGAAAGCGCAGGCGGAAGTCGCCGCCGCGCCGGATGCCGAGACCGCCGCGGGTGCCGCCCTGTTCACCGCCCGGTGCGGAAGCTGCCATACCGTTCGCGGCACCGAGGCGCACGGCACCAAGGGCCCCGACCTCACGCACCTGATGAGCAGGACCACGCTCGCCGCCGGAGTACTCGACAACACCGTCGGCAATCTCTCCGGCTGGATCGCCGATCCGCAGTCCATCAAGCCGGGCGCGAAGATGCCGGCGGTCGATCTTTCCGGTGCCGAACTGCAGTCGATCCTGACGTATCTGAAGACGCTGACCTGAGGGATGCCGGCCGTGACCACGATCCCATACGAGCGCGTTCCCGAGATCAGAAGCCTCAGCGACGACCCCGGCCTGCCGGCGCGCCTTCAGGCGATGTGGGAAACGAAGCCCGGCCTCCGCGGCTGGATTTCCTCGGTCGATCACAAGTCGATCGGCATCCGCTACCTCGTGACGGCGTTCCTCTTTCTCGTCGCGGGCGGCCTTGAGGCGCTGGTGATGCGCGTTCAGCTGGCACGCCCGGAAGAGCGGCTGCTGACGCCCGATGCCTACGACCAGCTCTACTCGATGCACGGCATCACCATGATCTTCCTCTATGCGCTGCCGGTGCTCTCCGGCTTTTCGAACTTCCTTTTCCCGCTGGTGCTCGGCGCGCGCGACATGGCCCTGCCGCGGCTCAACGCCTTCTCTTACTGGGTGTACCTCGCCGCCGGCCTTTTCATGTACGCGAGCTTCCTGATGGGAGCGGCGCCGAACGACGGCTGGTTCAACTACGCCCCCAATTCGCTCCCGCCATACAACGCCGGGCCCAACATGGATTTCTACGCGCTCGGGATGATTTTTCTCGGCGTGTCCACCACGGTCGGCGCCATCAACTTCGTGGTGACGGTGCTACGCATGCGCGCGCCCGGAATGTCGATCAACCGGCTGCCGATCCTGATCTGGGGAACGACCACCGCTTCGGTCGGCATTCTGTTCGCCATGCCGGCGGTCAGCCTCGCGTTCTTCATGCTGTGGATGGACCGGCAGTTCGGCACGCATTTCTTCGGCGCCGCGACCGGCGGCCAGCCGCTGCTCTGGCAGCACCTGTTCTGGATCTTCGCACATCCGTGGGTCTACATCATCGTGCTGCCCGCGATGGGCCTGGTTTCGGATGCGCTGCCCATCCTCTGCCGCCGGCCGATCGTCGGCTACACGCTGGTGGTGCTGGCGACCATCCTGACCATGGTGCTCGGCTTCGGGGTGTGGGTGCACCACATGTTCGCCACCGGCCTGCCGCTCGTCGCCTCGTCGTTCTTCTCCGGGGCATCGTTCATCATCACCCACCCGAGGGCGGGCGCGACCTTCGCCTGGGTAGCGACGATCTGGACCGGCCGGCCGGTCTTCACCACGGCGTTTCTCTACTTCGCGAGCTTCATCGTGATGTTCGTCGTCGGCGGCGTCTCCGGCGTGGTGACCGCCGCGGTGCCCGCCGACCTGCAGGTGACCGATACGTACTTCGTCGTCGCCCACCTGCACTATGTGCTGATCGGCATCAATCTCTTCGGCGTTCTCGGCGCGCTCTATTTCTGGTTCCCCAAGATGACCGGCCGCCTGCTCGACGAGCGCCTCGGCCGCTGGAGCTTCTGGATCACGTTCATCGGGTTCAACGTCGCGTTCTTCCCGATGCACCTGACCGGACTGCTCGGGATGCCGCGGCGCGTTTACACCTATCCGCGCGGCATGGGGTTCGACACGGTGAACATGGTGAGCACCGTCGGCTCGTTCATTCTCGCCGCCGGCATCCTCCTCCTGCTGGTCAACGTATGGCTCGGCCTTCGCCGCGGAGCAAAGGCCGGCGACAACCCATGGGACGCGCCGACGCTGGAATGGGCGACGAGCTCGCCGCCGCCGCCCTACAACTTCGCGCTCATCCCGGCGGTCGCCAGCCGGCACCCGCTGTGGGAAGACCGCCTCGGCGAAGGCTCCGGGCACTCGATGCTCGACCGCGGCTTCGCGCTCGACCATGGCAAGGAGGCGCTGGCGACGACGCCGCTCGACGCCGAGCCGGACGCGATCCTGCGCATGCCGGAAGACTCGCCATGGCCGTTCCTGCTGACGGCGGCCATGTCGATCGGCTTCGCGGCGCTGCTCATCCGCACGTGGTGGGCGGCGGCAGCGGCGGCACTCGCTATCCTCGCATGCGGCATCGTCTGGCTGTGGCCACGCCGGCGCCTGCTCCAGATCGCGAGCGTGAGCCATGGCTGAGGCTGCCTTCAACAGCGGCGCGCATGACATCGCCGTCGGCCGGCTGCCGGTGGGCAGCGCGGGGAAGAAATCATCCGGCTGGTTCGGAATGCTCAGCCTGATCGCGACCGAGGCCTCGCTCTTTCTCTACCTGCTGTTCAGCTACTATTACGCCGCGATCTGGAGCAACGGCGGCTTCCTGCCGCAGAAATTGCCGAAGTTCGATCTCTCGGCGCCCGACACCGCCGTCCTTCTCCTCAGCAGCGTCGCCGCGTGGTGGGGAGAAAAAGGCGCCCGCAAAGGCGCGCGCGCGCAGCTTGCGGCGGGCCTGGCCGTCGCGTTCGTGCTCGGCGCCATCTTCGTCGGCGTGCAGGTGCTGGAATGGAAGGGCAAGCCCTTCCGGCCCGACTCCACGCCCTACGCTTCGCTCTATTTCACCATCACCGGCTTCCACATGGCGCACGTCGTGCTGGGGCTCATTGTGCTCGCCGTGCTGTTCGTGTGGACGATGCTCGGCTACTTCGACCGCAGCCGCCACGCACCGGTGTCGATCGGCGCGATCTACTGGCACTTCGTCGACGCGGTGTGGCTCGCGGTGTTCTTCACCATCTACGTCACGCCGTATCTGGGGGTGCGATGAGCGACACCCATCAGAGCGGACTCGCAGTCGGCCACCCGAGCCCGGCGCGGCATCGCGCCAGCCGGTTCGTGCTGGCGCTGGCGCTCGGTGGGCCGCCGGCGGCGTGGCTGGCGCAACTGCTGCTCGCCTTCGCGCCGACCAGTTATTTCTGCTGGTTCGCCATTCCGGCGACACCGCCCGCATGGCTCGGCCCGCTGATCGTGACGTGCAATCTCGTCGCGATCGCAATCGCTGTCGCGGCCTTCGCTGGCGCCATGCAGATCATCCGCCAGATCGGCGCGGAGCACGGCGACAGCGCCGGCGGCCTGCTCGAGGTCGGCGAAGGACGAACGCGCTTTCTCGCCATCTGGGCCGCATTCACCGCGGTGGTCTTCGCCGTCGCGATCGTCGCGAACACTCTTGCGCTTCATCTGGTGTCGTCATGCCCGTCATGATTCCGCACGTCGCCCGGTGCGTTCTCGCGCTCGCCGCCGCGGCGCTGGTCGCGGGATGCACATCGCAGGCCGCCAAGGACAACGGCCATCCCGTATCCGGCGACGCCGCCGCCGGCGCCGCGCTCATCCGCAAGCTCGGGTGCGGGTCGTGCCACGACATTCCCGGTATCGTCGACGCGCATGGCATGGTGGGCCCGCCGCTTGGACACATCGCGCGGCGCCAGTTCATCGCCGGCGTATTGCGCAACACGCCGGACAATATGACCACCTGGCTGCGTTTCCCGCAGCGGATCGTGCCCGGCAACGCGATGCCGGATCTCGCGATCTCGGACCATGACGCCCGCCAGATCACCGCCTATCTGGCGACGCTGAAATGACGACAGCAGATACCACGCTGCGAAGCACGGATCAGCGCCCGGCGCCGATTCCGTTCGCGGCGGGTCTCGCAATTCTCGCATTGCTGTGGCTGGGGCCGCTCGCGCCCATGAGCCGCACGAGCTTCGCGGCGCACATGCTGCTGCACATCGGCGTGGTGGCCGTGGCGGCGCCGTTTCTCGGCTACGCTCTCGCGCAAAGGCTGCCGGCACCGAACCGCTTCGTGACCGCATTGTCGTGGTGCCTGACTGCGGGCCTGTTCGAAATGGTGGTGGTATGGGGCTGGCACGTTCCCCTATTCCACGACGCGGCAGGAAGAAGCACGCCGCTGTTCGTGGTCGAACAGGCGAGCTTCCTCGCCGGCGGGCTGGCCCTCTGGACAGCGGCGATGGCAGCGCGCATGCGGCGGACGGCAGGCGCCGCGGCGATCGTCCTCTTTCTCACCTTCACGCACATGTCGATGTTCGGGCTGGTGCTGACGCTGGCGCCGCGGCTCCTCTACGATCCGAATTTGTGTCAGGCGGCCTTCGGCCTCGACCGGCTCGACGGCCAGCATCTCGGCGGCGTCATCATGATCGCCGGCGGCCTGCCGTTCTTCCTGGGCACGGGTCTCGCTCTCCGCCGGATGATCGGCGGCCAGTAAGCCAGGCTACAATCGGCCGGTGTCCGCAGTCGCGGCGATTGCCCGGCGACGCCAGGCGCTCGTGGTGATGAAGGCGGCGTAGCTCCACGCGAGGTGCGGGGCCGAGGTCTGCCGCCCGTCGGTCTGGTCGAACTGCTCTGACAGTTCCCCCGACGCCGGCGTGAAGCGCCGCACCGTCTCCATGAAAGCATCACCGCGGGCGATCAACGCGCAGGCCGCTGCCGCATCGAACACCGCGAGGCGATAGTGAAACTCCGCCGCGCCGAGCGTCGAGAAATAGAACGCCCCGCCGCTCTGGTAGAGGTCGCCGCGATAGCGTCCCATCGCCGGCGCCGCATCCGGCCGCTCCCGGTTGATCGCATAGTCCGCCGCGAACACGCCTTCGAGCGTGGCAAGCGTCGCCTGCATGCGCGGGTCGCGCACGGAATGAGGGCCGTTGGTCCGGTTGCCGTGCAGCGCCGCGAGAACCACCGCGAAATCGACGTCGCGATCGCTCGCCGTGCCGTCATGAGCGGCGGCGAGATAAGCATTGCGCACTGGAGACCAGTGGCTGTTCAACATCCCCTCCAGCCGCTCTACCGCGGTGCTCATGGCCGCGCCATGCGCGCCCAAGCCGCCGCGCGCCACCGCCTTCGCGAGCAGCGCCTGCTGCAGCGAGCGGGTGTAGTAGTCGCCGCCGAGCCGTTCCTCCCAGATGTCGAAGCCATCCGCGCCGGCGTGGCGGAGCGTAAAATCGACATCGCCATCAATGAGGGCCGCCATGTCCGGCGACGCGCCATAGGCATCCGCATATTGCATCAGGACGAGGCCACGGAACGCCGGTCCATCGAGCTGCGGCCGGCCCCAGCGGATGATGTCGAGGCTGCCGTCCGGATTGAAGCGCACGTCCATCCGGACGCGGTCGCCGGCGACGGAGGCCAGTTCGTCTGCGGGGCGGAGATACTTGCATCCTTCCGCACTCACGCCGGCGTCGTAACCCGGCACGAGGGCGCGCCCGTCGAGCCGGTCGAGGCCGAGGCTGAACGAGACAAAATCGGCGACGATCGCGTGGCCGGCGTCACCGAGCGTTCCATCCGCGATCAGCTCGAGAACCGCGCCGATCACGGCGGCGGAATCGCGCAGCCAGTGAAAGAAATAGTCGGGCTCGGGGTCGTAGTGCCCCGGAAACGGCGAGGCGAGCACCGATCCCCGCACCGGCCGGATGACCTGCCCGAAAGCGGGGCGACGCTGCTCCAGCCCGGTGGCCGAGATGCTCCGCAGCATTTCCTGCGCGGCGACGCGATATTCCCGCTCGATCCAGCCGGCGAGGTCTTCCCGTTCCGCCATGTTCAGGCCGTTGCGGGTCGCGCGAAGCCGAGCCGCGCCAGTCCCGCCTGCACCTCCGGCGCCCGCATGAACAGCTTCCACAGCAGCTGCGAGCGATAGTTCTCCATCATGATCACGATCGGTCCCTGATCGATGGCGAGATGATCGCCCGAGTACCAGCCGTGCGCCTCGCTGAACGCATCGGTGAAGCCCCACTTCGTCCAGATGCGGTCGCCGAGCGCGTGATAGAAATGCTCCATCGCATCGCCTGCCGCCTCCGGGGCATAAGGAAAGCTCGCGAGCGCGGCGGTCGGCGCGATGACGCAGCGATCGTTGTTCGGTGCATGCGCCGAGTAGCCGGCGAAGTTGTCGCTCGCGGTCAGGCCCCAGCAGGCGCCGCCATAGCCGACGCAGGTGTGGGGATTGGCCATGCAGTGCGCACGGTTGATCTCCACGTGACGGAGGTTCTGCCGGTAATAGTCGGCATAGCGGTCGCTGAGATTGCGCGGATCGAGGCCGAGAAAGGAATAATGCGCGAAGAACAGCGGGCCGCCGAGCGGCGGGCCGAGCGGCAGTTCGACCCCGTACGCCGTCGTGCCGTTGCGGAAATCGCGGCTTTTCGTCCAGCCTTCATGATAGAGGGACGGGTCGATCGGATAGGTTGGCGAGGCGGCCGCGAGCACATAGACGATCAGGCACTCGTTCCAGCCGCGGATGGCGTGATTGAGCGCAAAGCCGAACCGCGGACTCCAGTGCCAGAGCAGAACGGTGTCGTCCGGCGCCTTGTGCCAGGTCCACTCGACGGCGTGCCACAGCGCATTGATGCGCCCGCGGAGATCCCTCTCCGCCGCCGTGTCGCCGGCAAAGTATTCGCGCACCGCGATCAGACCCTGAACGAGAAATGCGGTCTCGACCAGATCGCCGCCGTCGTCCTGCTCCGCGAACGGAATGACGGTGCCGCTGCGCCCGTCCATCCAGTGCGGATAGACGCCGTGATAACGCTCCGCCCGCTCGAGCGCGCCAATGATCTTCTCGATGCGCGCCATGCCGTCCGCCCGGGTGACGTGGCCCCGTTCGATGCCGACGAGGATGGCCATGAGACCGAAGCCGGTGCCGCCGATGGTGACCAGCCCCGCCGGGGACGTCGTGCGGTCGGGCGCCATGCCCGAGGCTTCATCGGCCCGCTCCCAGAACCAGCGGAACGTCTTCTCCTGCACCAGATCGAAAAGTGCCGCGCGCGTGAGACCGGAGGGGCGGATGTCGTCTGTCATGTCAGCCTGCCGCCTGTGCAACGGCCTCGCCGGGCGCGGCGTCCGCCTGCCCTCGCGCCTTGACGGGATGCGCCACCAGCGGGATCACGCGCCCGTAGAAGCCATTCCGCGCCGGGCTGGCCGAAATGCTGAGCACGCCCGTCCCGGACAGCTCTTCGGTGAAGATCGATTCGACAACCTGCCGCTCGGCATCGTCGGCGAGATTGATGGCGTCGTCGGCAACCACCCATTTCGGCTTCAGCAGGAGCACGCGCGCGAGGCTGAGACGCATCTGCTCAGTAAAGCCGAGGTCCCTCTGCCAGGATTCGGTGCGGTCGAGGGAGGAGGCAAGCTGCGGCAGCCCGACCCGTTTCAGCGCGGCAGTGAGCGCGCTATCGGCCGGAGGCTTGTCGATGCCATAGGTCAGCGCGCTCCGGAGCGTTCCGTCGGGGAGATAGGGCGTCTGCGACAGGAACATCACGTCGCCGTCGGCCGGCAGGCCGATGTGCCCGCTTCCCCAGTTCCACAGACCGGCCAGCGCGAGGAAGAGGCTGCTCTTGCCCGTGCCCGGCTTGCCGGTGACGAGGACGCGGCCGCCCGGCGCGATATCCACGTGGCGATCGCCGAGCTCGGCGCGGCCGCGGAAGCTCGCGATGACAAGATTGTCGAGCACGAGATGTCCGTCCGCGGTTTTGTCGCGCTCGATATGCGCGACGCCGGCTTCGAAACGGTCGAGGTCGATCAGCGCCTGCCGGAATTCCATCACCCTCAGCAAGGTCGCGCGCCAGTCGGCGATGACACCGGTGTTGTCGACGAACCAGCGCAGCGCCTGCTGCACCTGATTGAACGCGCCGACCACCATCATCAGCGCACCGAACGAAAGCTTGCCGCTGAAGTATCCCGGCGCCGCGACGATGATCGGAAAGACGATCGCCACCCATCCGTAGGACGCGGTCACGCCGGTCAGCCGCACGGTCGCCAGAACGATGCGGATCGATATGCCGATAACGACGCTGAGGCTCTGGTGCAGCCCCTCGCGTACTGTCGGCTCGGCGCCGTTGATGGCGATGCTGTCGGCCTGCCCCGCGGCGCGCACCAGCGCGACCCGGAGATCGGCCTCCCGCGCATAGAGGTTGGTGTTCAGTCGAACGAGCGGCCGCGCCACGAACCAGGACAGCACCGAGCCGCTCAGGGCATAGGCCAGCGCCGCCCACACCATGTAGCCGGGGATGGACAGGATATGCCCTTCAATGTTGATGACGATGCCGGACGACAGCACCCACAGCACGCCGATGAAGCTGACCAGGAGAATGAAGGACTGGACGAGCCCGACGCCGAGGTCGGTCGACAGGTCGGTAAGGTGATGGGCGTCCTGGTGAATGCGCTGGTCGGGATTGACGCCGATCTGCCCGGCGCGGCTGATGCGCGCAGCGCGCCGCTCCGCCATCCAGTTGTCGATGAGATCGCGCGTCGCCAGCTGGCGAAGCTTCGTGCGGATGAACTGGTTGCAGCCGGTCTGACCGACGTTGAGAACCGTGAGAACCGCCACCAGCCCGAAGAACACGAAGAGCTGGCGGACGAACTCGCCGAAATCCCGGCGGGCGATCGCGTCGTAGAACGGCTGGTTCCAGCCGTTGAGCTCGACCTGCATGAACGCCGTCGCCACGATGACCGCGATCAGCACACCAGCGAAAATATAGAGCGTGAGCCGCCCCCGCGTCTGGTTGATTTCGCGGGCAAGCAGGACCAGCTGCGCCAGCGGCCGTTCGTCGAATTGATATGCGGGTGTGGAGGGATAATCTTCGGACATGGGCTAGACGCTCGCAATCGGGTCGGTGTCGGGTCACCTCCACCTGCCGCTGGAATATGGCAGTGGGGCGTGCAACGCGACATGCGCCCGACCGCCGCGACAATCGCCCGCGCCCAATAAAGGAACGTTTACTGTGGCCATTCCCGACGGTCTTCTTGAGAAAATGACGCTGGACGAGAAGATCGGCCAGCTCACCATGACCTCCGCCAACCAGGCAGTGACCGGCCCGGTCGCGCCGGCCGATTTCTCCGCCGCGGTTCGCTCGGCGCGGGTGGGCAGCCTGCTCAACATATGGGGCGTCGAACAGACCCGGGCCGCGCAGAAGCTTGCGGTCGAGGGGTCGCGCCTCGGCATCCCGCTCTTCTTTGGCGCGGACGTCATTCACGGTTTCGAGACCGTGCAGCCCATCCCGCTCGCGGAAGCCGGCGCGTTCGATCCCGATCTCTGGGAGAAGACCGCGCGCTACGCCGGGCTGGAGGCGGCGGCGGCCGGCGTCCATGTCAACTTCAGCCCGATGCTCGACGTCAGCCGCGATCCGCGCTGGGGCAGGATCGCCGAGGGCCCGGGCGAGGATGCCCACGTCGCCAGTGTGTTCGCGGCAGCCAAGGTTCGCGGCTTCCAGGGGACACAGCTTGCGCCGCTCGCCGCGACAGTGAAGCACTTCGCCGCCTATGGCGCGGTCGCCGCGGGGCGCGAGTACGCCGCCGTCGACATTTCCGACCGGGCGCTTGCCGAAATCTACCTGCCGCCGTTCCTGGCGGCCAT
>CAYOUO010000336.1:0-13902 GCA_964407155.1 uncultured Hyphomicrobiales bacterium
CGCCGGGCAGGCGCGCATCGATGCGATCGAGCTCGGCGGCCGGCCCATCGCGATGGTCGTCAGCTTCGCCGCCGGTTCCGGCGCGTGGACATGGAAGATCGCCTACGACGAGGAATGGAGCCGCTTCTCGCCCGGCGCGCAGCTGATGCTCGACGTGGTCAAGGCGATCTTCTCCGACGAGACCATCACCGCGATCGATTCCTGCGCTACCGCCGATCACCCGCTCATCGACCATATCTGGAGCGGACGTCTCGCCATCGGCACCATCGTCATCGGGCCGCCCGAAGGCAGCGCGGTCCATACCGTCGGCCTTGCCGCCGCCCGCGCCGAACTCGCCGCCCGCGCTGCCGTCCGCCGCTTCGTCTGAGGTTCAGCCGCCGGCTTCCCGCGCGGCGCGTTCGCGGAAGACGCGGCGGATCACCTTGCCCGATGTCGTCAGCGGGATCTCGTCGACGAAGGCGACCTCGCGTGGATACTCCGCCGCCGAGAGCCGCGCGCGCACGTGCCGCTGCAATTCGCCGGCAAGTGATGCGCTCGCCTGAAATCCTGGCCGCAGCGTCACGTATGCCTTGACGATCTCGGTGCGCATCGCATCGGGCTTGCCGACCACCGCCGCCATCGCCACGGCCGGATGGGTGGCGAGGCAGTCCTCCACCTCCGTCGGTCCGATGCGATAGCCCGCCGAAGTGATGACGTCGTCGTTGCGTCCGATGAAACGGATGTAGCCGTCGGCGTCCATGGCGCCGTTGTCGCCGGTGAGCAGCCAGCCGTCGCGAAACTTTGCGGCGGTGGCGTCCGGATCGTTCCAGTAGCCCAGAAAGAGCGAAGGATCTGGCACCCGGATCGCGATCTGGCCGGGCGCGTTGACGGCCGCCGGCCTGCCGGCCGCATCGAGCACCGCGACCGTGTGCCCGGGCAGTGCGCGCCCGATCGCACCCGCCCGCGCTACGCCGCGCGCGGCCGACGACCCGATCACGTAGTTGCATTCCGTCTGGCCGTAGAATTCGTTGACCGGCACGCCGAGATGGGTACGCGCCCACTCCCAGGTCTCGCGCCCGAGGCTCTCGCCGGCCGAGCCGATGGCCCGCGGTCCGAGCGGCGCGCCATCTCCGGCGGCTCTCAGCATGCGGATCGCGGTCGGCGGCAGGAATGCGATCGTCGCACCGGCCTCGGCGATCAGCCGCCGCGCCATGCCCGGGTCGAACGGCGCGAACGGTCCGTAGATGACGGGGATGCCGAAGGTGAGACTGGGGAGGAGCGCGTTGAGCAGCCCGCCGGCCCATGCCCAGTCAGACGGCGTCCACATCCGGTCAGTGGTTCGCGCAGGCAGTCCGTAGGTGAACTGGAAGCCGGGCAGGTGGCCGGCGAGCACGCCGTGCCCATGCAGCGCGCCCTTTGGCTGGCCGGTCGTGCCCGAGGTGAAGATCATCAGCGCCGGATCGCCGGGGAGCGTGTCGACGCTGGGGAACGGTCCGTTCCCGCCGGCGATGACGGCGCGCCAGTCCTCGGCGCTCCCGTCCGCTCCTTCGGTCGAGATGACCACCGCCAGTTCCGGCAGCCGGTCGCGGATCGTGCGCAGTTTGGCGAGCCCGGCGGCGTTGGTGATCAGCGCCCGAGCGCCCGACGCCGCCAGCCGGTAGGCGAGCGCGTCCTCGCCGAACAGCGCCGCCAGCGGCACGGCGATGGCGCCGAGTCTGTACGCCGCCATGTGTGCCGCCACGGTCTCGGGTGACTGCGGCAGGAGAAGCGCTACGCGGTCGCCGCGATCGATGCCGCGCCGGGCGAGGGCGTGCGCGAGCGCGTCGGAGTGACGTTTCAGTTTGCCGTAGGTGGTCGGCTTCAGCGCGCCGGCGCCGCCCCAGCCGATGAGCGCGACGCGGCCAGGCTCGCGTTCCGCCCATGCGTCGACACAGACCGCGGCGATGTTGAAGCGCGCGGGAATGTCCCAGCGGAACGCCGCGACCAGATCGTCATAGCTGTCCGCCGCGCCGAGAAGCATCTTCGTTTCCGAGCCGCGCTTTCCAGCCCGCTAGTGCGACGGACCGCCGATCGACATTCCGATGCCGCCGGGCGCCACGAACGGGCCCGCGTCCGGTCCGCGGTAGTCCGGCCCGGTGTAGGGTTCGCCCAGCACCAGCGACCAGTAATACTTGTACCTGCCGTGATCGGCGATCGCGAGGGCGATGCCGATCTTGCTCACGTCGGGCAGGAGCAGGTTGGCGTTGTGCCCCGGCGATTTCCGCCAGGCCTCGAGCACGACCGGCAGCGTCGGCTGGCCGGCCGCGACATTTTCCGCGGCATCGGCTGCCCGGAAGCCGCCATCGACCAGCCGCTGCTGGAAGCTGCCCTCGCCGGGCAGCACGTGGCTCATGGTGTCGGCCTTCGCCATGCGGTCGGCGTGGACGCTGGCGATCTTCATCAGCGCCGGGTCGACCGCAACCGGCTTCAGCCCATGGGTTGCACGGTAGGCTGAAATGAGCCGCACCGCCTCGCTGACGCTGAAGGTACCCGGCGCGGCGGGAACCGATGAGGTGAAAAACGGTTGGGAGGAGGTTCCGGCGCCGAAGCTGAGGCAGCCGGAGAGGGAGAGGGCCGCCATCAGGGCGGCAAAGAGGGCGAGGCGAGGGCGCATGAAACCGATCCAGGTACGAGCCGCCGGTCATGGCGGCGTCGCGTGATGCGTTGAAATTGCGCCGGACGCAAGGCTCGGCGCGGCTCCACTTTCCAGCGCCGCCGCAAATCGGCTAGGTGATCCCGATGCTTACGCCCCTGATCGCAAAACTCGTATGGCTGGCCGGCCTCGTCGGCTGGTTCGTCATCCGCTACCCGTTCCAGCGCCGGGCGGCCCGCCTCAAGGTGGCGCGGGCGACTGCCCGGACCGGCGACCGCGTCGTCCTGGTCGTCGCGACGCTGGGTCAGTTCGTCATCCCGCTGGTTTACGTCCTGACCGGCTTTCCTCGCAGCGCCAATTACGGGTTTCATCCGTGGCTGGCGTTGGTCGGCATCCTCGTTGAAATCGCGGCGCTTGTGCTTTTCCGGGCGACCCACGTCCAGCTCGGCCGCAACTGGTCGATCTCGCTGGAAACCCGCGAAAAGCATGAGCTGGTCACTAGCGGGCTCTACGGATGGGTTCGCCACCCCATGTATTCCTCGTTCCTCCTGTCGGCTGTGGCGCAGGTTCTCCTGCTCCAGAACTGGGTGGCCGGATTTGCCGGCCTCGTCGGCTTTCTTGTCCTCTTCCTGTTCCGGGTCGGGCGGGAAGAAGGGCTGATGACCGATACTTTCGGCGAGCAGTACCGGGATTACAGCCGCCGGACGGCGCGCATCGTCCCGTGGCTGTATTGAACTGTTGCACCGGGGCCATCTGCGGCAAATTTCCTAATCGGTGCATCCTGTTAGGGCTTGCCGGAATGGTTGTGATGGCTATCGTGACGAGGCGCATCAACCGGGAATCCGTTCATGGCCAGTTTTTCGCGTAAAGTCCGGGCCGCTGCCCTGTTCGCGGGCGCGGCAATCCTGGCCGCTGGTTTCGTGACGCCGCTTGAGGCGGCGGCGCAGAAGCCGCCCCGGGGCACGATCATCCTCATGCGAGGGCTCGCCAACGTTTTCTCGCTCGGCCTCGACGACCTCAACAATCAGCTCCACGCCCACGGCGTCACCAACTCGGTGGTGACAAGCTACAGCGACTGGTCGGATCTCGCCAACCACATCGCCGCTGACTACCGGCGCGATCGCGGCCATGCCGCGCCCATCATCCTGATGGGCCATTCCTTCGGCGCCGATGCGACGCTCGAGATCGCCGGCCAGCTGGCGACGCAGAACGTGCCGGTAGCCCTCATCATCAACTTCGATGCGGTCACCGAAACGGTGGTGCCGAAGAATGTCGCTCACGTCATCAACTTCTACGAGACCAAGGACAATGGCCTCGCGCTGAAGGCGGGGGCGGGGTTCAAGGGCAAGCTCGAGAACATCGACGCGGTGAAGATCGACCCGGAGATCGGCCACCTCAATATCGAGAAGAGCCAGCGCCTCCACGCGCGCGCTATCGCCGCGGTGTTGCAGCTTCTCCACCGCACGTCCTAGTAGCGGGGCGATCCTCCGCGGGTGCAGAATATCGTGTAAAGCGGCGTGCCGCCGGTTTCATTTGCCGGCGAGGTTTGCTTTAGATTTCCGATCCTTGCCGTCGGGCTGGTTTTCCGGTCCCGGCGTCAGTGTTGCGAGTTTGCATGGTGTGCGGCTCGTCCCGGACGGAACCGAAAATGATCTTCCTGATCCTGTCCCTTCTGGTCGCTGCCCTCCACCTCTGGTTCCTCGTCCTCGAAATGTTTCTGTGGCAGGCACCGCGCACGCGCGCCGCCTTCGGCACAACGGAAGCGTTCGCCGCCGAGAGCCGGGTTCTTGCTGCCAACCAGGGCCTCTACAACGGCTTTCTTGCCGTCGGCATCGTTTTTTCACTGTGGCTGGGTGCGGCAGGGCGTCCCTCGCTGCTGTTCTTCCTTGCCTGCGTGGTCGTGGCCGGCCTCTATGGGGCCGCCACCGTCGGCATCAGGATTTTGTTCATTCAGGCGGTGCCGGGCGCGCTCGCGTTCGTCGCCGCGCTTGCGCAGGTGTAGTTTGATGGCTGATTTTCTGAAGCGCACCCTGTCTGCCGTCGCCGTCGCGGTCGTCGCCGTGATGATGTCGGGCTGCGCATTCCTGCCTGCCATCGTCCGCCCGCCGGCCAGTCTCGATCCGGCGCCGGTCGGGCAGGGGGTGGTTTACCTCTTCCGGGGCGGCTTCAATATCTTCTCGACCGGCATGGACGATCTCGCCGCGAAGCTGCGCGCCGCCAACGTCGATGCCGTCTCGCTCGGTCATAACCAGTGGCGGCAGGTCGCGGCCGAGACCGAGGCCGACTACGCCGCCAACCGCACGCCCATCGTTCTGGTCGGCCATTCGTGGGGTGCGCTCGCCGCCAATCTCGTCGCGATGAAGCTGAACGAGACCAACACGCCGGTCCCGCTCATGATCCTCTACGACCCGACCGAGTCGGTGCGCATTCCGCCCAACGTGAAGCACGTCATCAACTTCATCTCGAACGAGAACTACGCCAACGGCTTCCGCGCGACGGCGCTGCCCGGCGGGAACCCGAAGATCGAGAATATCCCGGAACTCGCCTACAGCCACATCAGCATCGACAACGCGGAGCCGCTCTATGCGGTATCGACCGCGGCGATCATGCCGGTGGTCACGCGGCAGCCGGTAGCAGGCCGCCGGAAACAGCGCTAGGTTTGCGGTGCCAATTCGCTCTTTCGAGCGTCCGCGGGGGCTGCTAAATCACGGATCGCCGTGCGCGTCCCCGTAGCTCAGCAGGATAGAGCATCGGTTTCCTAAACCGAGGGCCGGGTGTTCGAGTCACCCCGGGGACACCACGGCATGTGCGGCCAACGGGCGCCTCTGGCTCGCCACCGAACCCGCGTCGCTGTTGCGTCAGATCACCCCGGCAGTGTTTCGGTCACCTGCACCTCGTGCAGTTCGGAGCCGACCTCAACCGAGATCGTGAAGGTCTTCGGCCAGGACGAGCCGCCGGGCGGATCGAACTGGACGGTGCCGCCGTACCACTCGCCCGGCATGATGGTGTCGTCCTTGATGATCGTGTTCTCCAGCATCGCCATGTCGCGCTTGCCGGCCTCCACGGCGTTGTCGATCATCGCCTCGTTCTGCATGGCGACGTTCGTCTGCGCGATCGCGGCCGCAGTCGGGTTGTAACCGGTGTAGCTGACGTGCGACACGCCATAGGGGCCGGAGACCGCCGCGTTGCCGTGATAGTAGCCCGCGTTGGATGCGGCGGCGGCGCTCGCGGCGCCGGCCAGTCCGATGAGGACCGCCGAAGCGAACTCAGCTTCCTTCTCTTCCTTGACCAGATCGTCGTAGCTGTAGGTGCGCAGCGGCGCCGAATTCGCGGCGGCGAAGGTCTGGGTGACGGAGATCCCCGAGAATGCGAAATTGATTGGTGCCTTCGACAGGTTGAGGATGCCGATGACGTATGAGCGGCGGCCGTTGGCATTCTGCTGCCGCTGCGCCTGCCTCACCAGGACGATCGAATCGGTCTTGCGCGACATGAGGGACGGAATGCCGTCGCGGGTCACGGCCTGCTGATCGGCCATCGGCGTGAAGCTCGAAACGGAGCTCGTCATGCAACCCGCCAGAGCAAACGCCGCGATGGCCGCGATGGTCGTTGCCAGCGCGAAACGCCGGTTTCTCATATTGTCTCCCCCTGCCAAGCCGCCTCACACAAGCACAATCTGAGATATGTTTGAAGTGGCTATGTAACTTTAAGGTAGAAATAATGGTTGAAACGGTCGCGCGATTTGCGGTCGCCAATTCCGCCCTTTCGGGACGCGTTGTCGTGGCGGCCATGGCGCTCGCTGTCGGCGTCCTTGCGCCCGCCGATCCTGTCATTGCCGCGCCCGTTGCCGCATCAGGCGGGGGCTGCCCGGCGGCCGGCAGCGAGACCGCGGTCGTCGCCGCGGTCGCGGATGCCCGGACGCTGCGGCTTGCCGATGGGACACTGGTCCGCGTGGCTGGCATCGATGTCCCGGCCGCTTTCGCCGCGAGCGCCGCTGTCACGCTCGGGCAACTCGTCCCGGCCGGCCTGGATGTCACGCTCCAGTTCACATCGCCCGCCGCCGACCGCTACGGCCGCCGCCACGCCTACGTTTTTCTCGCCGCCGGCGGGCTGCTGCAGACGGCACTCGCCGGCAAGGGGGCGGCGCGCGCCCGCTGGCTGCCCGGCGAAGCGGACTGCTTCGCGGCGCTCATTGCCGCCGAGGAACCGGCTCGCCGCGCCCGGCAGGGGCTATGGGCAGCATCGGATGCGATTCTTGCTGCAGATGATCCTTCGCTTGTCCGCCGAAGCGGATTATACGAAGTCGTCGGCGGGCGGCTTGCTTCGGTCGGCCACGGCTCCACAATGACGTTTCTGGATTTCGGCCGGAATCACCGCCGCGATTTCACGGTGATGGTGCCGGCGCCCGTCGCCGAGGCCTTGACCAGGGCTCTCGGCCCGGTCGATGCGTTGACAGGAAAGCGGCTTCTGGTGCGCGGCGTCGTCGGGGATAACCGCGGCGCTGCGATCCGATTGAACGATGCGGCAGAGATTGAGCTCAGTGACGACCCGCCCAAACCGTGACGCGCCGTTGATCGACGCCCGCCGCCTCATGGCCGCGCTCGCCGTGGCCGGGCTCGCCGTCTATCTGGCCGCCTGCAGTGCCGTCACCGGTGTCGGCGGGCCGACGGCCGCCGTCTTCAACCAGACGCCATCCGCCTCGGCGCCGGCGCCCGATTCGGTCGACACCGAGGAGCATTCGCGCATCGTCGCGGCCTACGGCGGCGTGTTCCACGATCCGCGTGTCGAGCAGACGCTGGTCCCGGTGGTGAGCCGCATCGTCGCCTCGTCCGACCGGCCCGACATCCCCTACCGCATCACCATCCTGAACTCGCCGGCGATCAACGCCTTCGCGCTGCCCGGCGGCTATCTCTACGTCACCCGCGGCCTGCTGGCGCTGGCCAACGATTCGTCCGAGGTCGCGGCCGTGCTCGCCCACGAGATGGGCCATATCAGCGCCAACCACGCCGCCGCGCGTCAGGCGCTGGAAAAGCAGGTGCTGTCGGTGTCCAACACGACCGACGCCACCGATCCCTCCGGCCAGCTCGCGCTCGCTGCCGGCCAGCGCACGCTGGCGAGCTTCTCCCGCCAGCAGGAGCTGGAAGCCGACGCCATCGGCATCCGCACCATCGGCAAGGCCGGCTACGACCCGTATGCGGCCGCGCGCTTCCTGACCGCGATGGCGAACTACGCCACCTTCCGCTCGTCGAGCCTGCTCAAGGACAAGCAGCCCGACTTCCTTGCCACCCATCCCTCGACGCCCGAGCGCGTCAGCTTCGCCCGCCAGGCTGCGGCGCAGTTCGGTCCGCCCGGCACCGGCGACGTCGATCGCAACCGCTACCTCGACGGCATCGACGGCATGGTGTTCGGCGACGACCCGAGCCAGGGGTTCGTCCGCGACCGCATGTTCATCCATCCCGGGCTCGCCATCGGCTTCACCGTTCCCGAGGGCTTCGTCATCGACAATACCAGCGACGCGGTGCTCGCCACCGGCGTCGATGGAACGGCGCTCCGCTTCGATGCGGTGGGTCTGGCGCAGGGCACCGACCTTGCCGACTATCTGAAGTCGGGCTGGATCAACGGCCTCGATCCCGCCTCGATCCGCAGCTTCGCGGTCAACGGCCTCCAGGCCGCCTCCGCCGAGGCTTCCGCCAAGGGCTGGTTCTTCGAGATCGCCGTCGTCCAGTCGGGCGGCGCGGCGACCTATCGCTTCATCTTCGCCAACGAGGCGCGCTCGCCGGTGTTCAAGGCCGAGGCCGACCAGACGGTGGCGAGCTTCCGCACCATGTCGCAGCAGGAACTGGCGGCACTGAAGGCGCTCCACATCCACATCGTCACCGCCGCCCCCGGCGACACCGATGCCATCATCGCCCGGCGCATGCACGGCGTCGACCGTCCGCTCGATCTCTTCCGCGTCCTCAACGACCTCCAGCCGGGGGTCGCCATCCAGCCCGGCACCAAGCTCAAGATCGTCGACGACCGCTAGCTCAATCCCCCGCGGCCCCGCCTCTCGCTTCCCCGTTCGGACGCGCTAGGTAAACCGGGCCTGCCGCCAACGCGATTTCCCCTGATCCGATGCCTGAAGCCGAGAAGGCGCCGCCCGCCCTCCTGATCTTCCTGTTTGCGGCGGCGACCGGCGCGCTCGCCGCCAACATCTGCTACGCCCAGCCGCTCATCGCACCGATTTCGGCCGAGCTCGGCATCACACCCCGTCTGGCCGGTTCGATCGTCAGCGTCACGCAGCTTGGCTACGGCCTCGGCCTGTTCTTCTTCGCCTCGCTGGCCGATCTGGTGGAGAACCGCCGGCTGGTGCTGACGATGCTGGCGGTGACGACGCTGGGGTTGCTCGGCGCCGGGCTGGCGCATTCCGTCCTGCCGTTCCTGGTCGCATGCCTCGTCATCGGCCTTACCTCGACGGGGGCGCAGGTTCTGGTGCCGCTGATGGCGCGGCTGGCGCCGCCCCAGTTTCGCGGCCGGCTGGTCGGCACGGTGATGAGCGGGCTGCTCACCGGCGTCATGCTGGCACGGCCGGTTGCGCTCTTCATCGCCTCGCTGCTCGGCTGGCGGGCGGTGTTCATCGGCTCGGCCGGGCTGATGGTCGTGCTCGGCCTCGCGCTTCTGCGCATGATGCCGCGCTATCGGCCGCCGGCCGGAAAAAGCTACACCGCCATGCTCGCCTCGACGCCGGTGCTGTTTCGCGATCTCCCCGCGCTGCGGTGGCGGACGCTCTACCAGACGCTTCTCTTCGTCGCGTTCCAGTCGTTCTGGACGGCGGCGCCGCTGGCACTGGTCGATCGCTTCGGCCTCGATCAGCGTGCCATCGGCCTGTTCGCGCTGGCCGGCGCCGGCGGCGCGCTGGTTGCTCCGCTGGTCGGCCGTCTCGCCGACCGCGGCCATTCCACCATGCTGACCGTTGTCGGCACGGGCGTCAGTGGCCTGGCGTTCTGGGCAACCGCACCGGCGGTTTCGTTCGGCGCGCTCGCTGCCTTCGCCGTTCTCGCCGTCGCGCTGGATGCAGCCGTGCAGACCAACCATATCGCTTCCCAGCGCATCATCTTCGCTGCGCCTGCGGATGTGCGCGGCCGCGTCAATGCGATCTACGTCACCTGCCTGTTCGCCGGCGGGGCGCTGGGTTCGTTTGCCGCGACGGGACTTTACGAGCGCTGGGGATGGAGTGCGGTGGCGTTTGCTGGCGGCGCCGCGGGCATCGCCGCGCTCGCACTGTTCGGTGTGGAAAAGATCAGCCGCCGCTGAGCGGCGATGCGTTTGCGCAGAGCCGTGCGGCCTAGATCAGCCCGCTCGGATCGGGATGCTGGCGCAGCAACGCATCCTTCAGCTTCTCCAGCGCGCGATTTTCGATCTGGCGCACGCGCTCCTTCGAAATGCCTAGCGACTCGCCGAGCGATTCCAAAGTCGCGCCGCCATCGTCGCTCAGCCGCCGCGCTTCGACGATGCGCAGCTCGCGCTCGTTCAGCACGGTCAGTGCCGAGCGCAGCCACGATGTGCGCCGCTCGCCGTCGATGCGCTCGCCGACCGATTCATCGGGCAGGGGAACATTGTCGACGAGGAAATCCTGACGGTTGCCACCGCCATCGCCTTCGGACTCGAACAGCGGTGCATTGAGCGAGGTGTCAGGGGCCGAAAGGCGCGAATCCATTGTCTCCACGTCGGCAACGGAAACGCCGAGGGCACCGGCGATCTCGGCCAGCACCTCCTGGCGCGGGCGCCGGTCGCCGCTCTGGGCGAGCCGGGCGCGCAGGCGGCGCAGGTTGAAGAACAGCGCCTTCTGCGACGACGAGGTGCCGCCGCGCACGATCGACCAGTTGCGCAGGATGTAGTCCTGGATCGAGGCGCGGATCCACCAGCTCGCGTAGGTCGAGAAGCGCACCTCGCGGTCGGGCTCGAAGCGCGAGGCTGCCTCCAGCAGGCCGACGTGACCCTCCTGGATGAGGTCGCTCATGTTGAGGCCGAAATTGCGGAAGCGGGAGGCGATCGCCACGACTAGGCGCATATGGGCAGAGGTCAGCCGGTCGAGCGCCGTCTGGTCCTGCTTGTCCCGCCAGAGAATAGCTAGATCGTGTTCCTCGTCCCGCTCGAGGTAGGGGGCGCGCATTGCGGCCCGGACGAAGTCACGACTGGAAGAAGAAGTACTGGCCATGGGCCTTCCCTCCTTGCGGCTTCAAGGGCCGCCCGAGGTTTCGCCAACGCGGTAAGACTAACTCCCGGCCTCTGTGTGCGCCGCACACATTCCGGTGATGACAATTGTTATAATCAGAGAAAAGGCGGCCGGGTTGGCTCGGCCGCCTTGAATTCCCTGGGGTTACAAACTGCCAGACTGGCTGGCGGTTCCCGCGCTGGCGATCCTTGTGCGGACCGCGGATCGGCGCGTCAGGCCGCCTTGGCGTCGGTCTTGGCTTCCTTCGTCTCGCCGCGGCGTGGGCTCTTGGCGAGATTCTGCTCGATCTGCCGGATCGCCTCGGTATCCGAAATCTTGCTGACGGAGGAAATCTCGCGCGACATGCGGTCGAGCGCCGCCTCGTAGAGCTGCCGCTCCGAATAGGACTGTTCGGGCTGGGTTTCCGAGCGGAACAGGTCGCGTACGACCTCGGAAATGGCGATCAGGTCGCCCGAGTTGATCTTGGCCTCGTATTCCTGCGCGCGGCGGCTCCACATCGTGCGCTTGATGCGCGCGCGGCCGCGGACGGTCTCGAGCGCCCGCTTCACGGTGGCGGGATCGGCAAGCTTGCGCATGCCGACGGAGGCCGCCTTCACGGTCGGCACCCGCAGCGTCATCTTGTCCTTCACGAACGAAATCACGAACAGGTCGAGTTTCAGCCCCGCGACTTCCTGCGTCTCGATACCGACGATCTTGCCCACGCCGTGGGCGGGATAGACGATGAACTCCCCGGTCTTGAAGCCGGCGCGCTGTGCGGTCTTTTTGGCAGTCGCGGTCATGATAGCTGCTGGACTCCGTTTGGCACTTACTTCCTGCGGACAGTGCGTTGCAGGCTCCATCAAGGAGGGCCGGTGGCCACGCACCCGTCAGAAACCCAACGAACCCGTTTCTGTGCCTCGCTCAACCTTTGCGTGATCCAAGGCGTCAAAAACACGCTGCCGGCGAGCCGAAGGCTTCGGCGGTCGCCGGGAAACGCCTGATTTCAGGTCACGCTCAGGAAATTCGCGCGGGGGCTGCGAGCTGAAGCTCGGTGGTTCCGACAAGTGTCACTAACATAACACAAACTGAGGAAATTTCAACGGCTTACCCGCTCAACGGTAAATAAGTTGCGGAAATGTTGCGCTGCAAAATCGGGCTGGATTTGGCCGATTCCCGGCAGAGCCCGCTGAACGCCTGCCTTCTGGACGGCACGCCGCCTGGCAAGGCTTCAGTCGCCTTCCCCCGGCTCGGGCGAAAAATATTTGTCGAACTTGCCAGGCACGCCGTCGAACTCCTTGGCGTCGGCAGGGGGCTCCCGCTTGGCCGTGATGTTGGGCCACACCTTGGCGTATTCGGCGTTGAGGCCGAGCCATTTTTCGAGGCCGGGCTCGGTATCGGGCTTGATCGCTTCTGCCGGGCACTCCGGCTCGCATACGCCGCAGTCGATGCACTCGTCAGGGTGGATGACGAGCATGTTATCGCCTTCGTAGAAGCAGTCGACCGGGCAGACCTCCACGCAGTCCATGTACTTGCACTTGATGCAATTCTCATTGACGACGTAGGTCACGGCTTCCTTCCCGGCGCGGCGCGGAAAGCCGTTCGGTAGCCCGTCCGGGCCCGCCGTGCAAGGCTCGCCGATGCCGCGCGGCTGCCCGCCGGACTCGGGCGAAGAAAAGCCCGGCTCGCGCGGAGCCGGGCGTGGCAGTTCCAGTCGCGGTCGTCCTGGTCGCGGTCGGCTTACTCGCCGGCGGCGATCCCGAGGTTGACCTCGGCGATGGCGGCGTCGATGTCCGCCAGCGCCTTGACGCGGTGGCCGGCCTTGTTGTGGAGCGCGGCCTCTAGGTGATGCTTGGCGGAAATCAGGTCGTTGAGCGCGTCACGCATTTGCGGCTGGTCGGCGACGGCATAGCCCGCGCCAAAGCCGGACATCGCGACGATGCAAACGAAAGCCGCGGCGATGGCGCGCGGGCGGGTGATGAACTTGGACATGCGGTGTCTCCCTGGAGAAAAGGTGATGCGTCGCCCCTGGCGCACGGCACCATTTTCCTGTTGCGGCAATATTTCGGATTGTTGCCAATGGTGTGACGGCGATCACTCGCCGTCCGACCCTGCGCGCCTGAGCGCGATGATCGCCCGGCGGCCGCGCTTGTCGGGCCGCGGTCCGCTGTCTGCTGATCCCCGTGCGGCTCCCGCTTGGACAGGCGCCGCGATCTCCTCGTAGAGCAGCCGCGCTTCGCTCGCCGGTCCCCGGCGCTCGCCCGTCTGCAAAATCCGCAGCACCCTGACGCTGGCGTGCACGGCGACCGTCAGTGTGTCGCCGACGCGCACCGCGTGGCTCGCGGCATCGATCTTCTGCCGGTTGAGGCGGACCGCACCCGCTGCCACCAGCGCCTGCGCCTGCGTTCGGCTCTTTGCCAGGCGCGCGAACCACAGCCACTTGTCGATACGCTGGCGCGGTTCGGCAGGCATCATCCCGTTCAGCTGTCCCGTTCTCCGCCTTCGAGCCGCGCCTTCAGGGCGGCGAGCGCGGCGAATGGCGAGTTGGGGTCGATCCCGCCGCGCTTGTCGCCTTTCGGCGGCTCGGTGGAGAAGCGCAGCGGTTCGCCCCGGTTCTCGCGCTGCGGCCTGCGGTCGTCCTGCCGGCGCGGACGGTGATCGCGGCCGCGCTGCCGGTCGTCGCCGTCGTCGCCCGCGCGGCGCTCGCGGCGTTCTCCGCGCGGCCGTCCGCGTCCCCGCTCGCCGTCATTGTCGCTGCCCCGCTCGTGCCGCTGGCGGTCGCGGCGCTCACTCCGGCCGGCAGTGTCCTCGGCCGACTGGGATTCCGCGGTCGCAGGCTCGGCCGGCGCGGCGGCGTTCGCGAAGGCGCCTGCCGTTGCCTGCGCACCGGCCTGTTCGCGCCCCTGCGCCCGGGATGCCCCACCGGTGCCGCGCATCGGCCTCCGGTGGTCGCCACGGTCGCGGCGGCCGGCCGGGCGCCACACTTCGATGAAGGCGGGCTCCGCCGCCGCCGCCGGTACGGCAGGGTCCGGCACCGGCTCTGCCGCTGTCGTTGCCGCGGGCTGCGCTTCGGTTGCCACGGCCTGCGCTTCGGTTGTCGCGG
>CAYOUO010000337.1:0-2587 GCA_964407155.1 uncultured Hyphomicrobiales bacterium
ATCGACGGCCGCCGCTACGCCACCGCTGCCGAGCGCGGGCCGGAGGCCTGGCTGGCCAAGGTCGAATCATGGGGTGACGGACTTGTTGCGGACGACATCCTCTCTCCGGAGGAGGAAGGCGACGAGATGCTGCTCATGGGACTGCGCCTGGCCGAAGGCATCGACCTCGCGCGCTATCACAGGGTCTGCGGTCGCATGCTTGATGCCGCGCGCCTCACCGATCTGATCGAAACCGGCATGGTGGAACGGGCGAGCGGCGAGCGCGTCCGCGCAACCCGCTCCGGCTTCTTCGTGCTCGATGCGGTCGTTGCCGATCTCGCCGCCTGAGCCCCGCGCAGTTCAGGTCCCCGATGGCGTCGTGAACGTCTTCGGCGCCGGGTCGATCATCTGCACGCTGCCGCGGTTGATCTGGTAGATCGCGAGCTCGCGCTGGTTCAGCCCGTTGGAGAGAAGCCGGAACGCGCCGTCGACGCCGATGAATCCGTTCGGGTTGGTCAGCGTCTGCGCGGCGAAACGCTGTTCGCCGAATCGCGCCGTCAATCCAGCCGCCAGGCTCGTCGCGTCGTAGGCGAGCGAGGCCGTGCGGCTCGGTGCCGCGCCGTAAGCGGCTTGGTAGCGCCGGGCGAAGCTGGCGAAGCCGGCACTCTCCGGCGCCGGGTACCAGCCGCCGTTGAGGTTCGATTCGGAATAGATGCGCGAATCGTTGTCCCACTGGCCGCTGCCAAGATAGGTCATCTTGTCGGGCGTCACGCCGTTGGCGGCGAGCACCTGCGCCAGGAATGGCGTGGCGTCGCCGGCATCGGGCAGGAAGACGGAATCCACGGCTCCCGATTTGATCGTTGCCGCCAGGCTCGTCGCTTGCGCCTGCATCGCTGCCTTGTCGAGATCGTAGTGCACCGACGCGATCACGCGTCCGCCGGAATTGGCCACGGCGCGCTGCATCTCGGCCTCGACCAGCGTGCCGTACGCATTGTTTGGCAACAGGGCCGCGAATGCCCGCTTGCCGCGGCTTGCCGCAAAGCTGATGACGCGGTCGACATCGCTTTGCGGCAGAAAGCTGAGCAGATAGACGCCGGGCGCCGCAGCTGTCGTGTCGCTCGAGAATGCGATGATCGGAACGTTTGCCGGTCGCGCCACAGCAGCGACCGCGCTGACCGAGCGCGCAAACAGCGGCCCGAGAATGAGCTCCGCACCTTGCGATATGGCCTCGCTCGCCGCCGCAGTTGCGCCTTGGGGGGTGCCCTGGTCGTCCTTGACCAGGATCTGGATGTTGGCGTTCTTGAAATCCTTGAGCGCCAGCGCCGCGGCGTTCTTGAAGTTCGCGGCGATCTGGCCGGCGTTGCCGGTCGCCGACAGCGGAAGCAGCATCGCCACCCGCACCGTGCCGGTCCCCAGCACCTCGCCGGTCACCGGCTGGGCGGTGCGGACCGTCGGGCCATTGCCGCTGCCGAAGCCTCCGAAACCGCCTACACCGCCGGAAGAGCATGCGGCGAGCAACCCGGCCGCGCCCACTGCCAGGAGGGTCAGTGCAGAGCGTCGGCTGAGCAGAGCGCCGGGAGAAAGACGTTGCGGGCGCACAGATAATCTCTCCCCGGCTCGCCTGAGAGGCGGTAAGTATCCCCGATGTGACCGCGAAATCATAAAGCCAATCCGCACGCTGTCACAATACCATGAAGTTTGTTCGTAACTCCTGAGAGCGGTGTTTACCACGGGTTGCGGCTTTTTTCGGTGGATGGGGCAGCCATGCGAGAGACTTCCGGCGACCGGCCGCTTTCCACGCGCTCCTTTGTCGTCGACGGGCATCGGATAGAGGCGCGGCCGCTCGATCCCGCGCTGTACGTGGTGGCCACCCCGATCGGCAATCTCGGCGACATCACCCTGCGCGCCCTGAATGTGCTGGCCGCCGCCGATGTCGTGGCCTGTGAGGATACGCGTGTCTCCGCCGTGCTGTTGCGCCAATACGGCATCTCCGCGCGTCTCATGCCCTATCACGACCACAACGCAGCGGCGCAGCGGCCGAAGCTGTTGTCGGCGCTTGCCGAAGGCCGGTCGGCGGCGCTGATCAGCGATGCCGGCACGCCGCTGGTTTCCGATCCCGGCTACCGGCTGGTCCTCGACGCGCGGCGCGCGGGCCACGATGTCGTGCCGATCCCTGGCCCGTCGTCGGTGCTCGCGGCGCTGGTCGCCTCGGGCTTGCCGAACGATCGTTTTCTCTTCGCCGGATTCTTGCCGCCGAAACACGCCGCGCGCATCAAACGGCTGGAGGAGCTGGCGCGCGTCCCGGCCACCCTCGTTTTCTTCGAGACGGCACTGCGGCTGGGCGAAGCGCTCGCCGACATGACCGCTGTGCTCGGCGACCGCGCGGCGTCGGTGGCGCGCGAGTTGACCAAGGCGTTCGAGACGATTCGCCACGGCGCTCTCGCCGACCTTGCCGCCGAATTCGCCGACAGGCCGCCGAAAGGAGAAATCGTGCTCGTGGTCGGTCCTCCCGCAGAAACAGCGGCGTCGGCCGAAGAGGCCGACCGACTGTTGATGGAATTGCTGCGCGAGAAATCAGTCGGGGAGGCGGCGAGCGAAGCGGCTGCGA
>CAYOUO010000338.1:0-3974 GCA_964407155.1 uncultured Hyphomicrobiales bacterium
CCGCGCACGTCGGTCTTCAGGCCATCGCCGATCGCCAGCACCTGCGCCTTCGGCGGTGACGGATTCATGCGCGCGAGAGCGGCTTCGTAGATCGCGGGAAATGGCTTGCCGATAATCAGGGTCTGGCCGCCGATATGCCGATAGCGCTCGGCGAGCGCGCCGGCGCACCACACAAGGCGGCTGCCGCGCTCGACCACGCTGTCGGGATTGGCGCAGATCATCGGCAGATCGCGGACGCGCCACGCGGCAAGGCGCGCGGTGTAGTCGTCCGGCGTCTCGCGGTCGTCATCGAACAGGCCGGTGCATGAAATGACGTCGCAGTCGTCCTCGCCGGTGAGGACGACCGGCAGTCCGTCATAGAGCGGCAGGTCGCGCTCGGCACCGACGTGGAAAACCCTGGCGCCCGGCCGTTCAGCCAGCGCGCCGCGGGCGGTGTCTCCGGAGCTGACGATGTCGTCATAGGCGGCGCGCGGAACGCCGAAGCGGTCGAGTTGGGCTTCGACCTCGGCCTTGGGCCGCGGCGCGTTGGTGATCAAGATCACCGTTCCGCCCTCGACGCGATAGGTGAAGAGCGCTTCGGCCGCCCGGGGATAGGCACTGACACCGTCATGGAGCACGCCCCACACGTCGCAGAGAATGAGCGAATAGCCGGCGGCGAGTTCGGAGAGGCCGCCAATGAGCGGAGGATTGGCTGTGTTTGCCATGGGCGCCATGCGCCTACGGGAAATCGCCACCGCCGGTCAAGCCGCAAGGGGGATGGGTACGGCGCTCCCCGGCCGCCGCGGGCACCGTTTGTTTACCATGCCGGCGGACAATGACCGCTTGCAGTCTCCCGCCGTGGAGACAGGGTCAACGACGACGATGAATTCGGTTGCACCGCTCACGCCGCTGCCGCGGCGCGCTGCCGCTGCGGATTCGCCTCCGCGACGCCCTGGCGGCGCAGAGCCCCCAGTGGCAGTGCTCATCATCGACGCCGATCCGGTCGAGCGTCGCAACCTCGCCGGCATCATCGCCGCGCGTGGCGAGGGACGCTTCGTCGCCAATGCCTTCGCCAGCGCAGGCGAGGCCAAGGCGGCGCTGGACGGCCTTGCCGAAAGCATCGTCGTGGCGAACCTCGAGACCGTGGGCGGTCCCCAGGCGTTGAGCGGCGTGAGCAGCCGCCGGCCGACGATCGCCACCAGCGCCAATCCGTCGCTGACGGTGGCCGTCGCCGCGATGCGGAGCGGTGCGGCGGATTTCCTGCCAAAGCCGATCGGTGCGCGCGCGCTGATCGAGCATCTCATCCAGATGGTCGCGCAGTGCGGGCCGGCAAAGAAGCCGTGTCCGGAGGCCTCGCCGGCCACGACCATCAAGACGGATTTCGAGGGCTTCATTGGCCGCTCGCAGGCCATGCGCATCGTCTATGACAACATCCGCCGCGTCGCCGCCTCCCGCGCGCCGGTCTTTGTCACCGGCGAGAGCGGCAGTGGCAAGGAGTTGGCCGCGGCGGCGATCCACGCGGGGTTCAGCCGCGCGGCGGGAAAGTCCCTTCCCTTCGTCGCGCTGAACTGCAGCGCGATCCCGAAGGACCTGATGGAAAGCGAGATATTCGGGCACGTCCGTGGCGCGTTCACTGGCGCGTCCGAAGCGCGGACCGGCGCCGCCGAACTCGCCCACGGCGGCATCCTGTTCCTTGACGAGATCGCCGAGATGGAGCTTGCGCTGCAGGCGAAACTGCTCCGCTTCGTCCAGACGGGCCAATTCCGCCGCGTTGGCGGGGAGGAGCCGGTCAGCGTGGAGGTGCGCATCGTCTCGGCCACCAACCGCGATCCCGCCGCCGAAGTTGCCGCCGGCCGTTTGCGGGCCGATCTCTTCCACCGCCTCTACGTGCTGCCGCTGGAGATGCCGCCACTGCGCGCCCGCGGCGACGACATCCTGCTGCTCGCGGAGACATTCCTGCGCAGGTTCGCCGCCGAGGAAGGCCGCCCGTTCGGCGGCTTCACCAGGGAAGCCGCGGCGGCGCTGACACAACACGCGTGGCCGGGCAATGTGCGCGAACTTGCCAACTGCGTGCGGCGGGCGGTCGTGCTCGGCGAAGGACCACTGGTGACCGCCGACGCGCTTGTGATGACGGCACCGCCGGATACGGATGTTACCCGGCCATCCGCCAAAGCGCCGCTCCCGGCCGGCGCGCCCGTCGCGCCCTACTGGCAGCAGGAGCGCACGATCATCGAAACGGCGGTGTCGGCCTGCGGTGGCAACATCCCGCGCGCTGCGGCGGCGCTCGGCATCAGTCCGGCCACGGTTTATCGCAAGCGTCACGTCTGGCGCGCGACGGGCGCCGGCTGAAGCTGCGCAAATGCGCCGCGTGGCCTGCTACTTGCGTCCGGACGACTGAATCCCGATCATGGCGCGGGGTCGGCTTGTGCCGAGGGGGACTGAAGAGATGAACGCTCGCATTCGTCGTACGGGTGCATTGGCGGTCGCGTTGGCGGCCGCACTGGCGTCGGGCGCGTTTTTCGCAGGCGCGGCGACAGCCGGCCCCATCGCCGACAGCGCCAGCCAGGCCGAGCAGTTGCTCGCCGCCGGCAATGCGGCCGATGCACTCGCGGCCTTCGACACGGCGACGGACGCCTTCTGGCAAGCCTCGCCGCTCCAGTTCCGCAAGATGCTCTTTGCCGACGCCGTTTCGGGTTACGGCCGCTACACCGCGCATCAGGGCACGACGTTCAAGGTCGGCGACACGGCGGTGATCTACTTCGAGCCCGTCGGCTATGGCTTCGGCCAAGATGGAGACAACACCCGCATCGCCTTTTCGACGGGCGTGGAGATCAGGACGCCGGGCGGGCTGATCCTCGCCAGGACCGCCGATCTTGCCGACCTGACCTGGACGGGCACCGCCAGGACGCGGGAGTTCTACGGCTCGCTCAGCGTTGCGCTTCCGGCGCTGAAGGCCGGGTCGTACCAGCTCATCCTGACCGTGACCGACGCGGTCTCCGGGAAGTCGGCGAAAACGACGCTGCCCTTCGTGATCGGCAGCTGACCGGCTGCGGGTTTCCCTATTTTCCCTGATGCGGCAGATGGTTGGCGCGTTACCGCGCAAACCTTGGCGTTTGCGGCACCTTTGACCCTTGACTGTGGCCCCGGCGCTTCTTAAATGCGCACCGCTGCTGGCACTCGCCGATAACGAGTGCCAACAACATTTTTCAGGGACCACCGCCGGGCCGCGATGGCCGGCATCGTTTAAGAGGAAAACCCAATGAAATTCCGTCCCCTTCACGACCGCGTGGTCGTTCGCCGGGTCGAGTCCGAAGAGCGGACCGCGGGCGGCATCATCATCCCGGACACCGCCAAGGAGAAGCCGCAGGAAGGCGAGATCGTCGCCGTGGGCCCCGGCGGCCGCGATGAGGCGGGCAAGCTGATCCCGCTCGACGTCAAGGTCGGCGACCGCATCCTGTTCGGCAAGTGGTCGGGCACCGAGGTGAAGATCGACGGCCAGGACCTCCTCATCATGAAGGAGTCCGACGTCATGGGCATCGTCGAGGGCAAGGCTTCCGGCCGCAAGGCTGCCTGAGGCTCCTCCCACCCCTCGATCATTCAAATCACGAAGGAAGAACAGCAATGGCTGCCAAAGAAGTCCGTTTCTCGATCGACGCGCGCGACAAGATGCTGCGCGGCGTCGACATTCTCGCCAACGCGGTGAAGGTGACGCTCGGCCCGAAGGGCCGCAACGTCGTGCTCGACAAGTCGTTCGGCGCTCCCCGCATCACCAAGGACGGCGTCACCGTCGCCAAGGAGATCGAGCTCGACGACAAGTTCGAGAACATGGGCGCGCAGATGGTGCGCGAGGTCGCATCCAAGACCAACGATATCGCCGGTGACGGCACCACGACCGCGACCGTTCTGGCGCAGTCGATCGTCAAGGAAGGCGCCAAGGCGGTTGCCGCCGGCATGAACCCGATGGACCTGAAGCGCGGCATCGATCTCGCCGTCGC
>CAYOUO010000339.1:0-2854 GCA_964407155.1 uncultured Hyphomicrobiales bacterium
CATCCTGCGCCGGGTCGGCTCCTCGCAGGCGCCCGGCCGCACCGTGCCGGCGCCCAAGCTGCTGCGTTTCGCCGGCTGGAAGCTCGACCTCGGCCGCCGCCGGCTGGAGGCTCCCGATGGCGTCATCGTCGATCTCACCACCGGCGAGTACGAGCTGCTGATGGCGTTCGTCGAGCATCCCCAGCGGGTGATGACGCGCAACCAGCTCCTCGATCTCGCGCGCGGTCGCGACGCCGCGCCCTTCGACCGTTCGATCGACGTGCAGGTGAGCCGCATCCGCCGCAAGATCGAGGTCGATCCCAAGGCGCCGGCGATGATCATCACCGTGCGCGGCGATGGCTACATGTTCACGCCCGACGTCGAGGTCGCATGAGGCGGCTCATCCCCGACAGCCTTGCCGCGTGGTCGCTGATCATTCTCATCGGCGGCCTGATCGTGGCGCTCGTCGCCACCGTCGGCTCGATCCAGGAGAACCGCGAGGCGGACAGCCGCATGCTCGCGTTCTTCCACCTTGCCGACCGCGTGTCCTCGATCAGCCGCGCGCTGGCGACCGCCGATGCCGCGCAGCGCCAGTCGCTGGCCGACGAGCTTTCCGGCCCGACGCTCGCCGTTTCCGTCGCGCACACGCCGCTGACCACCAGCCAGGTCGCGGCCGACGACCAGCTCGCCGAGCTGGAAGACATCCTGCAGTCGCGGCTGGCGGACACCGGCGTCAACGACGTCCACGTCGAGCTGCGCGACCGCGATGCGGTGCCCGCCGCCTCGTCCGGTGAGGATGCTCCCGGCGAGGATGCCGGTCCGGTCGAGCGCATGCTGTCCGAGATCGAGAACCGCTACGCCGACTACGACGCCTACGTCGCATCGGTTCGGCTCGCCGACGGCGAATGGATGAATTTCGTCAGCGTCGCCGCCCCGGTGCCCGGGTTGTGGTCGGAGAATGGCATCGCCATCGCGGCGGCGGCGATCGTGTGCGTCTTCGTCATCTCGATGTGGGCGCTCCGCCGCCTGACCGCGCCTTATGCCACGATCGCCAGCGCCGCCGAGCGGTTCGGCCGCGACCTCAACGCCTCGCCGCTGCCCGAACGCGGCCCGCGCGAGGTGCGGGCGGCGGCGCACGCCTTCAATCTCATGCAGGCGCGGCTCCGCCGTTTCTTCAGCGACCGCGACCAGCTCGTCGCCGCCATCAGCCACGACATCCGCACGCCGGCGACGCGGCTCAGATTGCGGGCCGAATACGTCGAGGATCCGGAGGTGAAGTCGCGCATGCTGGCTGATCTTCGGGAGATCGAGACGATGACCAGCTCGGTGCTCGCCTTCGCCAGCGAGTCGGCGCAGCCCGAGCCGCGCGAATCGCTCGATCTGGTCTCGCTGCTGGACTCGCTCTGCGACGACGTTCCCGGCGTATCGCTGGAGCTGCCGCCCGACATCGTCCGCTTTGGCTATTCGGCGCAGCCGGTGGCGCTCCGCCGCTGCATCTCCAACATCATCGACAATGCGGTGAAGTACGGCCAGCGCGCCCGCGTATCGCTGAGGATCGACGCCGCCGCGGTGCATATCGTGGTCGATGACGACGGTCCCGGCATCCCGCCCGACTCGGTCGACATGGTCTTCCAGCCGTTCCGCCGGCTCGACGATTCGCGCAACCGCGACACCGGCGGCACCGGTCTCGGTCTCACCATCGCGCGCAGCGTTGCCCGCGCCCACGGCGGCGATGTGACGCTCGCCAATCGCGCCGAGGGCGGACTGCGCGCGGAGATCGTGCTGCCGCTGCCCGGCGCCACCGCCCCACGGCAGGCGTAGGTCGGTCGTCCGCAATTTCGGACGGAGACGCGGAATCCGGTTTTCCGCAACGGCTCTAGTCGAGCGTCCGGCGGTAGCGGATGAGCGCGATCGTCGCGATTGCGAACCAGAACACGACGATCGGCCAGACGTTGGGCAGGATGTCGGCGGGGCCGGCACCCTTCAGCATCACGCCGCGCACGATGCGCAGGAAATGCGTGAGTGGCAGCACCTCGCCGATGGTCTGCGCCCAGACCGGCATGCCGCGGAAGGGAAACATGAACCCGGACAGGAGAATCGACGGCAGGAAGAAGAAGAACGTCATCTGCATCGCCTGCATCTGGTTGCGGGCGAGCGTGGAGAACGTGTAGCCGAGCGTGACGTTCGAGGCGATGAAGAGCAGCGTGCCGGCGAGCAGCAGAAGCATCGAGCCATGCATCGGCACCTGGAACAGCAGGTTGGCGCACACCAGGATGAGCGCGACCTGGATGAAGCCGGCGCCGATGTAGGGCACGATCTTGCCGATCATGATCTCGAGCGGCTCGGCCGGCATCGCCATCAGGTTCTCCATCGTGCCGCGCTCGACCTCGCGCGTGATGGCGAGCGCCGTCATCAGGATCGTCGTCATGGTGAGGATTGTGCCGAGGAGGCCCGGGACGATGTTGTAGGCCGTAATGCCCTCCGGGTTGTAAAGGCGGTGGATGACGAGATCGACCGGCGCCGCGTTCGGCTGAAACCTCCCGAGCGATCCGGCGGTCACCTCGGCGACCGCCCGGCTGATGAGTTCCGAGAGGTTTCCGAGTGCGTTCGCCGTCGCCGATGGATCTGTCGCGTCCGCTTCGATCAGGATTTGCGGCCGCTCGCCGCGAACGAATTTCCGCTCGAAGCCGACCGGTATGGTGACGATGTAGGAAACGTCGCCTCGCGCGAGGCTCTCCGCGGCGGTCGCTTCGTCGATCGGACCGGCGCCGACATCGAAATAGGTCGAGATCTGCATTGCTGCGATGATCGAACGGCTGACCGGTCCGCCGTCTGCGACGACCATCGCCGTGGGCAGGCGCTTAGGGTCGGTGTT
>CAYOUO010000340.1:0-3350 GCA_964407155.1 uncultured Hyphomicrobiales bacterium
TGGCGCGCCGTCACCGCCGTCGCCCACAGCAGCATGCAAAACCCGATCTTCATCCCCGTCTCCCTGATACCGTCTCCCCGGCAGCCGGATTCCCGGCGATGATCGCTAGGCGAAGGCGCGGTTGGCGCCCGACGTGGGATCGAAGCCGTGCAGGCGCGCCTGGTTGAACGCGAAGCGCACCTCGTCCTCGACCTTGAGCTGCGACACCGCCGGCACCGTCGCCTTGAACAGCGCCCCGCCGGCGCGCAGCGTCACGATCTTCTCCACGCCGTGGTTCTCGATGTGATGCACGCGCGCCTCGGCCACCCCGCCATCGCCGACGGCGATATCCTCGGAGCGGATGCCGATCGTGATCGGGCCGTCGCCGCTCGCCACGCGCCGGCGTCCGGCGTCGTCGAGCGCGAGCTCGAACCCGTTCGGCACGCTGACGCGGTTGCCGGCGATGGCCGCGGGCAGGAGGTTCATCGCCGGCGAGCCGACGAAGCTCGCCACGAAGGTATCGCGCGGCCGGTTGTAGATCTCGTGCGGCGTGCCGATCTGCATGATCCTGCCGTCGTTGAGCACGCCGACCTTGTCGCCCATCGACATCGCCTCTATCTGGTCGTGGGTCACGAACAGGAAGGTCGCCTTCAGGCCCATCTGCAGGTCCTTGAGCTCGGCGCGCAGCGCCTCGCGCAGCTTCGCGTCGAGGTTCGACAGCGGCTCGTCCATGAGGAAGATGTGCGGCTCGCGCACGATGGCACGGCCGATGGAGACGCGCTGCATCTCGCCGCCGGAGAGCTTGTCCGTCTTGCGGTCGAGCAGGTGCTCGATGCGCAGCATCTTCGCGGCGCGCGCGATGCGCTGCTCGATCTCCGCCTGCGAGTACGAGTGCACCGGCGACTTCAGGGGAAACGCCAGGTTCTCGCGCACCGTGTAGCGCGGATAGAGCGAGTAGTACTGGAACACCAGCGCCACGTCGCGCTCGGCGACGCTGACGTCGGCGACGTTGCGCCCGGCGATGGAGATCGACCCCGCGGTCGCTTTCTCCAGCCCCGCGATGAGGCGCAGCGTCGTCGGCTTGCCGGCGCCGGTCGGCCCGAGCAGGACGAAGAACTCGCCGTCGGCGATGGTCAGCGACAGGTCGTTGACCGCGGCGTGCGCGCCGAATTTCCTGGTGACGTGATCGAGACGGACTTCAGCCATGCTGCCACCTACAGCCTGATGTTGAGGGATTGGCCGGAACGGCTGTTGAAGAAATGCGTCTGGGCCGGGTCGAGACGGGCGTAGACGCGGTCTCCGGGCTTGCCGACGTAGCCGGCCGGCGTGCGCGCTCTCAGGAACCCGCCGCCGATCTTGAGGTCGACGATGTCATAGGCGCCGAGCGGCTCGATGATATGCGCCTCGACCTCGTGATAACCGGCGGCTGGTGTCGGGGACACCAGCACGCCTTCGGGCCGGATGCCGAGGGTAAGCTCCGGACCATTTTCCGCCGAGGCGGCGATTTTCGCCGGCAGCTCCGCCGGAAAATCGAACGCGCCGTGGCTCTCGCCGATGATGACGGTCGTTCCGCCGCCGTTGGTCTTTACCGCGGCCGGGGTGATGTTCATCACCGGGCTGCCGACGAACTGCGCGACGAAAAGATTGGCGGGGTAGAGATAGACCTCGGTCGGGGTTCCCACCTGCTGAAGGACGCCTTCGTTCATGACCGCGATGCGGTCGGCGAGCGACATCGCCTCGACCTGGTCGTGGGTGACGTAGACCGTGGTGGCGTCGTTCTCGACGTGCAGCCGCTTCAGCTCCGAGCGCATGTCCTCGCGCAGCTTGGCGTCGAGCGCGCCGATCGGCTCGTCCATGAGCAGCGCCTTCGGGCGGCGCACCAGCGCGCGCCCGATCGCCACCCGCTGCATGTCGCCGCCGGAGAGCTGCGACGGACGGCGGTCGAGGAGGTGCTCGATCTGGAGCGCATGCGCCACGCTGCGCACGCGCTTGTCAACGGTGTCGCGGCTTTCCCGCGTCGCCTTCAGCGGAAAGGCAATGTTCTCGTAGCAGGTGAGGTGAGGGTAGAGCGCGAAGAGCTGGAAGACAAAGGCGATGTCGCGCTCGCCGGCCTCGAGGCCCTGCACCGGCTTCTCGTCGATGAGGATGTCGCCGCGGTCGATCGTCTCCAGACCGGCGATGGCGCGCAGCGTCGTCGTCTTGCCGCAGCCGGACGGCCCGAGCAGGACGACGAATTCCTTGTTGGCGATGGTGAGGTTCAGCCTTCGGATGACGTAGTTGTCGCCGAAGTTCTTTTCGATGTCGCGGAGGCGGATTTCTGCCATGGTCTCGCTCAGCCGTCCGTCTTCGGTTTGATCTTGGAGAACACGTTGAAGCCGATCAGGCCGAGCAGCGTGATCGTGATGCCGTAGGCATGCAGGAACTTCACCCACGGCTGACACACGAACACGATGCCGGCGATCATCACCCACTGCGACGCCGGCTCGAGGTAGCGGCTGCTCATCTCGCGGAAGGTCAGGCTGCCGGCCGCCGGCGGCCGGTTCGTCTCGGCGCTCATTTGCGGATCGCTCCGAAGGTCACGCCGCGCAGGAGGTGCTTGCGCAGCAGGAAGGTGAAGATCGCGACCGGCAGCAGGAACAGGAACGTGCCCGCCGCGATCACGCTCCAGTCGGGCAGGCCGGAGCCGACCTGCGAGGGAATGAACGGCGGCGCCGTCTGTGCCCTGCGGCTGGTGAGCATCAGCGCGAAGGCGTATTCGTTCCACGCCGTGATGAAGCAGAACACGGCGGTCGCCGCGATGCCGGTCGCCGCCTCCGGCAGGACGATGCGGATGAACGCCTGCAGCCGCGTGTAGCCGTCGACCAGCGCCGCCTCCTCGTACTCCTTCGGGATCTCGTCCATGAAGCCCTTCATCAGCCAGACCGAGAAGGAGAGGTTGAAGGCGACATAGAGGATGATCAGCCCGAGATAGGAATCGTTCAGCCCGACCGCGCGGTACATCAGGAACATCGGGATCGCCACCACCACCGGCGGCAGCATGCGCGTCGACAATATGAAGAAGAGGAGATCGGCCTCGCCGGCGATCTTGAAGCGCGAGAAGCCGTAGGCGGTGATCGTTCCCATGCCGACCGCGAGGATGGTGCTGAGCACCGCCACCACGAGGCTGTTGCGGAAGCGGTCGGGGTATTGCGAATACTGGATGTCGTCGCCGACCTTCAGCACGCTTTCGCCGCCGTCGTAGATGTCCTTTTCCCACCACGAGGCGGCGTCGTAGGTTTCCTTGTCCACCGGCTTCTGCAGCTGCACGCGCTTGGTGAACAGGCGCACGAACGGCGTGATCTCCGGCTTGAAGACGACCGTCGGCGGCGAGG
>CAYOUO010000341.1:0-4883 GCA_964407155.1 uncultured Hyphomicrobiales bacterium
CTTCTCTGCCGGGCTCGCTGCCACCAGCGGCAGCGGGATGGGATAGTGGCGCGCCTGCGTGAGGTCCGCCAGCCGTGTCAGCGTGTCGAAGAAGCTCGCCGAGCCGTCCGGCGTGATGTTGCCGACCAGCGAGACCAACTGATGGCGCTCGCACTCCATCGAGCGGATCTGGTCGACGGCGGCACGCAGCGTGCGCCCGGTGCCGAGCGCGATGATCAGCGGTGCCGTGTCTGCCAGCCGCTGCTCCAGGAACGCCGCCGCGCTCGACGCCACGCCCGTAAAACTCTCCGGATTTTCCGGGTCGCTCGGCACCACGTCGCAGTGCTGCAGGCCGTAGTGGTCGGTTAGTTGCCGCGCCAGTTCCATGCAGGCGGCAATGGGGTGATTGAGCCGGAAGGTGATGAGCCTTTCGGACAGCGCCAGCGAGACCAGCCGCTGCGCCGTCGGCCGGGAAATGTTGAGTTTCGCCGCGATTTCGTCCTGCGTGTTGCCCGCCACGTAGTAGAGCCAGCCGGCACGCGCGGCATCGTCGAGCCGGGACGGTGGCGGCGACGCTTTTTCTTCCTTCGCGCGCTTCATACCGCGGCCGCCGGCTCGGGCACGAACTCGGCAAACGTGCGCAGGATGCGATCGGCCCCCGCACCGCGGAGCAGCGCCGCGCCATCGCCGGCGCGATGGTGGCTGCCGCCGATGAATCCCCACACCGTCATCCCCGCCGCCTTGCCCGCAAGCACGCCGTTGATGCTGTCCTCGATCACCAGCGTCCGCTCCGGCCGTGCCTTCATCTCCCGCGCCGCCAGAAGAAAGACGTCCGGCGCCGGCTTGGCGTGCGCCACCATCGATGCCGTGAACACACGGCCGGCAAAATCCTGCTCAAGCCCTGCTGCCGCCAGCGTCATCGCCAGCCGCTCCGGGCCGCTCGATGAGGCAAGGCAGTAGCGCCCCGCGCACGCTGCCAGCGCCTGGCGCACATGCGGCAGCACGGTGAGGTCACGCCGGAACGCCGTCGTCAGCTCCGCCTGCAGTTCGCCATGAAACGACGGCGGCAATTCCGCGCCCGTCGCCGCACGGAAATGGTCGGCGATCGCCGCAATTCCGCGGCCGAGAAACCGCTCCATCACCTCGGCGGCGCCGATGGGGAGGCCATGACGTGTGAGGACCGCAGCGACGCACCGGCAGCTCAATACTTCGCTGTCGACGAGCACGCCGTCGCAATCGAAGATCACCAGATCGAACTGCCGAATAAGCAATAGCGGACAAACCAGCGCTGTTCCCGGGCCGCAGGGGTCGTAACACGGGCTGCCGCCCTGCGCCAAGAAGCTGCGCACGGTGCGCGCCGCCCTGCCCGGCCCCGCTCAGCCGCGCAGCAGTCCGCGCGCCGCCAGATTTCGCATCAGCGCCGCGGTGCCAAAGGTCCACGGCTCAGCCTTGTCGGTGGCGGTGACGCGGTTCGACAGCCGCCCGAGCTTGGGCGAGGCGATGGTGACGATGTCGCCGGGCTTGTGCGTGAACCCCTGCCCCTTGGCGTCGCGGTCCTCGATCGGTGCGAACATCGTGCCGAGATAGAGCACGACGCCGTCAGGATACTGGTGGTGCCTGCCGATGGTGGCGGCCACCAGGTCCTGCGGCGAGCGGCTGATCCTGTTCATCGCGCTGCCGCCCTCGAGCCGGTAACCGTCCTCGCCCTCGACCGTCAGCCGCACATCGGCGCTGGCGACGTCGTTGATGGAGAAGTGCCGGTCGAACAGGCGAATGAACGGACCGATGGCGGCGCTGGCGTTGTTGTCCTTGGCCTTGCCGAGGAGCAGCGCCGAGCGCCCTTCCAGGTCGCGGAGGTTCACGTCGTTGCCGAGCGCCGCACCCACGATCGCGCCTGTCGATGACACTGCGACCACCACCTCCGGCTCGGGGTTGTTCCAGCTGGAATGGGGATAGACGCCGATCTCGGCGAGATGGCCGACCGCGGCCATCGGCGGCGCCTTGGTGAAAATCTCGGCGTCAGGCCCGATCCCGACCTCGAGGTATTGCGACCACATACCTTTCGCGATGAGCAGCTTCTTCAGTTCCATCGCCTCGGGCGAACCCGGCTTCAGCCGGCTGAGATCGTCGCCGATCAGCCCACCGATCTCGGCGCGGAGCGCCGCTGCCTGCCCGGGCGCGCCGCGCGACTTTTCCTCGATCACGCGCTCGAGCATGGAGACCGCGAAGGTGACTCCGGCCGCCTTGATCGCCTGCAGGTCGGTCGGCGCCAGCAGCCAAGGCTTCTTCGCGTCGCGCCGATCACGCGGCGTGTTGGCCAGCACCTCGGCGAGCAGTCCGAGCGGCTCACCCGCCGCATCGTGCGCCAGTGCCGCCGGCAGCGGCGCCTCCAGAAGATCGCGCATCGTCGGCGCGGCTGCGGAAATGTCGACCAGCTCGGCCCCGCGCATGACCACCGTCGCGGGGCCCCCGACATCCGGCCGCCAGACGCGCCCGACCAGCGTCGCCTGCTGGTGGTCTTCGGGCAACGCAAAGGCGGGCGATAGATCAAAAGGCATAGGCGGTTCCTCCGGTGATCCCCGCTTATGTCCTGCCGGCGACCGTTCGGTCCAGAGGTCTGTGACCATTCACGACCGGACCGCGGCTGAGCTGGCTTCCCGGTCCCCGGATTCAGTTCTGCGGCAGGTCGACCGGCAGCACGATTGCCAGCGCGTCGGTCTGGCCGGCCGCGCGCCGAAACCATTGCGCCGAGGTGTCGACGTCTTTCGGAACGCCGAGGCCCAGCGAATAGAGAATGCCGAGGGTGGCTGCGGCGGCACTCACGTCATGATTGGCTGCGGCCAGGAACCAGGTCACAGCCTCGCCGGGATCACGCTGTACACCCTGGCCATTCTGATAGAGACAACCGAGTTCATACTCGGCGTCGCCGTTGCCTTCGAGCGCCAACGGGCTCAGCCGGTCGAAAGCAGCTGCGTAGTCGCTGTTGTGATACGCCGCTTCCGCCTCTTCGAGAGGCGTGGCGCGGGCCATCCCTGTGCCCAGGATGAACAGGACAGCGACTGCAAGAACGCGCGGCGACATGCCGACTACTCACGGGACGACCATTCACGAACGGCGCGACCATACCACAAGCAGCCGGCAACGGCGTTGCTGCACCGCCACATGGCGGGCACCACGCGCTGTCGTCAAAGGTTCATCCGCGCAGGAACCCGCCGCGGATCAGCGCGAGTAGAACTCGACCACGAGGTGCGGTTCCATCTGCACGGGATACGGCACTTCCGCGAAGGCCGGCACCCGCACAAACGTGGCGCTCATCTTGCCATGATCGGCGGCGATGTATTCCGGTACGTCGCGCTCGGGGAGCTGCGTCGATTCCAGAACCACCGCGAGTTCCCGCGAGGCGTCCTTCACGGAAATCACATCGCCCGCCTTGGCGCGGTAGCTCGCGACCGTCACGCGCTTGCCGTTCACCCGGACATGGCCGTGGTTGATGAACTGGCGTGCGGCAAACACCGTCGGCACGAACTTGGCGCGGTAGACGATCGAATCGAGCCGGCTCTCCAGGAGGCCGACCAGATGCTCGGAGGTGTCGCCGGTGCGGCGGATGGCTTCGTAATAGATGTTCTTGAACTGCTTCTCGGAGATGTTGCCGTAGTAGCCCTTCAGCTTCTGCTTGGCGCGAAGCTGGGTACCGAAATCCGAGACTTTTCCCTTGCGGCGCTGGCCATGCTGGCCGGGGCCGTATTCGCGCTTGTTGACCGGGCTCTTGGGGCGGCCCCAGATGTTCTGGCCGAGACGGCGATCGATCTTGTACTTTGCAGCTGCACGCTTGGTCATCGCATATCCCTGATCTTGGGTTAGGCGCCTTCCTCTGCAGCCTCTTGCGAGGCCGCCGACAGGAAGCGAAAGGAAGCGTTCCTTCCGCCTTCCACAGGTCGCTTGGAAAATTGCTTCCAGGCCAAAAGGCCGAAAAGCGGCGCGAGATAGCCTCGCCCGAAGAGAAAAGTCAACCAAACCCCCGGCCTTCCGCCGATTTGGGCGCTTTCTAGCCGATCAGCTTGTCGAGGCCGCGCGTGAGGCCGACCATTCCGACCACTTTGCGGGCGGCCAGCAACGTTCCGGCGACGTAAGGCGCGGCCGACGATCCCGCGTCGTGGCGAATGGTCAGGCGCTCATCGGGGGCCCCGAAAATCGCCTCGCAGGCGATGACATACGAGGGTAGCCGCAGCGAATGAAGCTGGACCGGCACCCGGTCGCCCATCGCAGCCCCGCGCGCCTCCTTCGGCCCGATGATATCCGGAACCGGCACACTGCTCCCGGCGGCGCGCACGGCAGCGACCCGCTCGGCGAGTTCGCGCGCCGTTCCTGAGGGCACATCGGGCTTCGCGGCGGAGGCGTAGTCGATCACCTCGACGTCAGCGAGATAGCGGGCCGCCTTTTCGGCGAAGCGTGTGAGGAGCGTTGCCGTGATCGAGAAATTGCCGGCGGCGACGACACCCTTGCCCGCCCCGCGCGCGGCGGCATCGATCTCGCGATAGTCATCGGCCGTCAGCCCGGAGGTGCCGATGACGACGTGCCGGCGGGCTGCGAGAGCGGTCAGCGTGTGGCCCTTCACGGCCGCCGGGTGGGTGTAGTCGATGACGACATCCGACGGCGGCGCCAGCGCCTCCTCGAGCGTGGCGAAGACCGTCGCGCCGGCTCTGGCGAAGCCGTTTGCTTCACCGGCGTCCTTCCCCGCCGACGCACGGGCAACGCCGGCGACCAGCTCGAGGTCGGCGCTCGCCACAATCGCCTTGACCAGCGCACTGCCGGTCCAGCCGGTCACCCCGGCAATCACGATCCGAACGGTCATGTCCTCTCCGTTGCAACGCCCGGCAGGACGGCCGCCGAAAGACCAAGCTGAT
>CAYOUO010000342.1:0-9185 GCA_964407155.1 uncultured Hyphomicrobiales bacterium
ATCGCCGAGATGTTTCCGATGTTCCGCCGCCTGAAGATGCTGCGCAACTGGGGCGGCATCGTCGACGTGACGCCCGACCGCTCGCCGATCATCGGCCTGACGCCGGTGAAGGGCCTCTACGTCAACTGTGGCTGGGGCACCGGCGGCTTCAAGGCGACACCGGGCTCGGGGCATGTCTTCGCCGCGACCATCGCGAAGGACGAGCCGCATCCCTACGCCGCGCCGTTCACGCTGGAGCGGTTTCGCACCGGCCGGCTGATCGACGAAGCCGCCGCCGCCGCAGTCGCCCACTAGAACCATGCTGCTGATCGCCTGCCCCTACTGCGGTGAACGTCCGGAAATCGAGTTCCGCTACGCCGGCGAAGCGCATATCGCCCGGCCCGCCGATCCGGCGCGGCTCGACGATGCCGACTGGGCCGAATACCTCTACATGCGCACCAATCCGAAGGGCCTGCACTACGAGCGCTGGCGCCACAACTACGGCTGCGCCCGTTACTTCAACGCGGTGCGCCAGACGGTGAGCGACCGCATCGTCGCCACCTACAAGGTCGGCGAGCCGCGGCCCGATGGCGAGGCGCTCCTCGCCGCGACGCAGGCGCTGGACGTGAAGCGATCGGGAGATGCTTCATGACGCAGCGCGAAGCGCACCACGGACCCCCTCTCCCCAGCGGGGAGAGGGTGGGGGTGAGGGGAAGCAGACGAACGAAAATAGCGCGCGCACTTCGCCGCAGACCGACAGACGCCGAGCATAAGCTGTGGCTGGAGCTTCGTGACCGTCGATTAAACGGCATCAAGTTCAAACGTCAGGCACCGATTGGCAAGCTTGTCGCCGATTTCGCCAGCCTCGAGCACCATGTCGCCATCGAATTGGATGGAAGCCAGCACATGCGCTTCATTAGCGCGGACGCCGATCGAACAGCGCAGTTGGAAGCGATGGGCTACGTGGTCCTGCGATTCTGGAATCACGATGTGCTCACGAGGACGGACGACGTATTGGCCGCGATACTCACTGCCATCAATAATGCCGGTCCGGTACCCCCTCACCCTGACCCTCTCCCCTCCGGGGAGAGGGAACTGACGCCGTCCACTCGCTATACGTCTGGCAATTGGACGAAGCGATGAGCGACCTGCGCACTCACAGCGGTGGCCGCATCGATCGCGCGCGGCCGCTGAACTTCAGCTTTGACGGAGCGAGACTGTCGGGGTTTACCGGCGACACGCTCGCCTCCGCGCTGCTCGCCAATGGCATCCATCTCGTCGGCCGCTCGTTCAAGTATCATCGCCCGCGCGGCATTCTGTCCGCCGGCGCCGAGGAACCGAACGCGCTGGTCACCGTCGATCGCGGCGGCGGACGCGAGACGCCGAACCTCCGCGCCACGCAGGTCGAGCTGTACGAAGGCCTTGCCGCGAAGAGCCAGAACCGCTGGCCTTCACTCAGCTTTGATGCCGGAGCGGTGACCGATGCGCTCTCGCCGCTCTTTCCGGCGGGCTTCTACTACAAGACCTTCATGGCGCCTGCCGGCTTCTGGGCAAAGCTCTACGAGCCTGCGATCCGCGCCAGCGCCGGTCTCGGCAGGGCGCCGCGCCAGGCCGATCCCGACCGCTACCTGCAGCGCTTCGCCCACTGCGACGTGCTGGTCGTCGGTGGCGGCCCGGCGGGCCTCGCTGCCGCGCTCGCCGCCACAGCGGCAGGCGCCCGCGTCATCGTCTGCGACGAGCAGGCCGAGTTCGGCGGTTCGCTGCTGCACGCGGCCGCCGCGACCATCGACGGCCGCGCCGCCACCGAATGGGTGGCGCAAACCGTCGCCGAACTCAGCGCCAACGACCGCGTCATGCTTCTGCCGCGCACCACCGCGTTCGGCTACTTCGCCGAAAATTTCCTCGGCCTGGCCGAGCGCATCACCGACCACCTCGCCGATCCCGACCCGCGCCTGCCGCGCGAACGGCTATGGCAGGTGCGCGCGAAGGAGGTGGTGCTCGCCGCCGGCGCCATCGAACGTCCGCTGGTGTTTCCGGAGAACGACCGCCCCGGCATCATGCTCGCCGACGCGGCGCGCACCTACCTCAACCGCTATGGCGTGAAACCCGGCACGCGCGCCGTGGTGATGACCGCGGACGATTCCGCCTACAGTGCCGCCCTCGACCTGCACCAGCAGGGTGTCGCCATCGCCGCGATCTGCGATCTGCGTCCCGCACCTTCAGGGCAGGAAGTCGCCGCCGCCATCGACGCACGCATTCCGGTGTGGCCGGCGACCAGCATCGGCGGCACGCATGGCCGCCGCCGCATCAAGGCCGCTGAGATCGGCGCCATCGAGCGCGGCGGCCGCGTGCGCGGTCGCGAGAAGCTCGACTGCGACCTGCTCATCATGTCCGGCGGCTGGACGCCGAGCGTGCATCTGTTCTCGCAGTCGCGCGGCAAGCTGCGCTTCGACGACGCGCTCGGCGCTTACGTGCCCGATATCTCCGTCCAGCGCGAACGCTCCGCCGGCGCCTGCCGCGGCACCTGGGATCTCGCCCATTGTCTCGAGGAAGGCTACGCCGCCGGCGAATCGGCGGTGCGCGCGCCGGCCTCGTCACGCGCCTTCTGGGTCACCGGCACCGCGCCGCCCGGCGGTGGCTTCATCGGCGCGCTTCCGCACAATCACTCGCCGCAGTTCGTCAAGGCCTTCGTCGATTTCCAGAACGACGTCACCGCCAAGGATCTGAAGCTCGCCGTGCGCGAGGGCTTCCGCTCGATCGAGCACGTCAAGCGCTACACCACCACCGGCATGGCGACCGACCAGGGCAAGACGTCGAACCTGAATGCGCTCGCCATCGTCGCCGCCGATCTGAACAAGACAATTCCCGAAGTCGGCCTCACGACGTTCCGCAATCCGTACACGCCGGTCACCTTCGGCACGCTCGCCGGCGTCTCGCGCGGCGATCTGTTCGATCCGATTCGCAGGACGCCGATCCATGACTGGGCCGCCTCGCAGGGCGCCATATTCGAGGACGTCGGGCTGTGGAAGCGCGCCCGCTATTTCCCGAAGGCCGGCCCCGGTGCCCCCGAGGACATGCACGCTGCCGTCGCGCGCGAGTGCCTCGCCGTGCGCAATTCCGTCGGCATCTTCGATGCCACGACCCTCGGGAAGATCGAGGTCGTCGGTCCCGATGCGGCGGAGTTCATGAACCGCCTTTACATCAACGCCTGGACGAAACTCGAACCCGGTCGCTGCCGCTACGGCATCATGCTGACCGAAGCCGGCTTCGTGATGGACGATGGCGTCGTTGGCCGCCTCGCGCCCGACCGTTTCCACGTGACCACCACCACCGGCGGTGCGCCGCGCGTGCTCCATCACATGGAGGACTACCTGCAGACCGAGTTCACCGACCTCAAGGTCTGGCTGACCTCCACGACCGAGCAGTGGGCGGTGATCGCCGTACAGGGCCCGCGCGCCCGCGACGTGATCGCGCCGCTGGTCGAGGATATCGATCTGTCGCCCGACGCGATGCCGCACATGAGCGTCCGCCTCTGCAAGGTGGCGGGCGTCCTGGCGCGGCTGTTCCGGGTGAGCTTCACCGGCGAGCTCGGCTTCGAGATCAATGTTCCGGCACGTCATGGCCGCACGGTCTGGGAAGCGGTATACGCCGCCGGCGCTCCTTACGGCATCGCGCCCTACGGCACCGAGACCATGCACGTGCTGCGCGCCGAAAAGGGCTACATCATCATCGGCCAGGAGACCGATGGCACCGTGACGCCTGCCGATCTCGGCATGGCGGGCATGATCGGCAAGACCAAGGCCGACTTCGTCGGCAAGCGCTCCCTGACTCGCCCCGACATGCTGAAGACCGACCGCAAGAAGCTTGTCGGCCTCCTGACCGTCGATCCCGCCATCGTGCTCGAGGAAGGCGCGCAGGTCGTCGCCGACCCGCACATGCCGCCGCCGGTCAAGATGCTGGGGCACGTGACTTCGTCCTACCACAGCGCCGCTCTCGGCCGTTCCATCGCGCTCGGCATGGTCGCCGATGCGCCGGAAGGCGCGCGCCTCTTCGTGCCGATGCCCGATCGCATCGTCCAGGTCGATGTGGTCAGCCCCGTCTTCTTCGATCCGGAAGGAAAGCGGCTCGATGGCTGAGGCAACGCAGGTAACCACCCTGCCGCCGCTCTCGCGCTTCGTCCTGCGCGGCGGCGAAGCGGCGATCTCGGCGATGGGCAGCGCCGTCGGCGTCGAACTGCCGCGGCAGGCGTGCCGCGCCGCCGAGGAGGATTCCCGCGCTGCGCTCTGGCTCGGGCCCGACGAATGGCTGCTCATCGCTTCCGATCGCGAGCACGATGCGCTCGAGCTCTACCTGAACTCGGTCACCGCGGTCGCTTCCGGCAGCGCCGTCGACGTCTCGGACCGGCAGGTCGGCATTGCCATCGCCGGCGCGCACGCGACCGAAGCGCTCAATGCCTTCATGCCGCTCGACCTCGATCCCGGCGCCTTTCCGGTCGGCATGTGCACCCGCACGATCTTCGGCAAGGCCGAGATCGTGTTGTGGCGGCGGGGTCCGCGCTCTTTTCACATCGAGGTATGGCGCTCGTTCGCACCTTACCTACTCGCCTGCCTCCAAGAGGCACTGCGCGAATACGGCGCCGCGACCTGACCGCTATTTCTTTTTCTTGATCGGCATCCGCTTGATGGCCGCCGCTGCCTTCAGCTGCGACGCCGGCGCCGGTCCGGCTTCGGACGTCGGGGCCATCGTTTGAGGCTGGGATGCCGGGGCTTTCACCTCCGGCGCCGGCATCATCTCCACCGCGGTGACGGCAAGCGGATCTTGCGCCATCGCCTCCTCGATCTCCCGGGCCGCCTGGAACCAGTGATCCCGGTCGAGACCAGCAGGCTTTCCGCTCTTTTCCCAAATCAGATAGGCGCGCTCACGGATGAGCGCATCAACGTCGCGCATCGCAACCCTCCTTCAGGCGAATCGGATCGGGGCATGATACCCCAATCCTTGCTGCATCGCAGCAAAAGCTCCATCCCCCCGAAATAACGGCCGCTCAGGCGACGCTCTTGAGGTACCCCGCTCCTCCGGTAAGCCGCGTCGTCATCGTGCTCGTGTACCAGTCGACGAACTGGATCACCCCGTCCTCGTAATCCAGCGAGTAGGGACCCGGCTGGTAGGCCGGGCTGTCGATCCCCCGCTGGTTGCGCTCGACCAGCGATCGGTCCTGATCGTTGGTGGCCACCCACACCTCGGTCAATGTCTTCAGATCGTAGTCGACCCCCTCGACGGCATCCCTGTTCACCATCCACCGCGTCGTCACCTCGGTCCGCCTGGCGCCGATCGGCAGCACACGGAATGAGATAACCATGTCGCCGAGGAAATGGTTCCACGTCGATGGAAAATGAAAAAACATCAGCGTGCCGAGATCGCCGTGCGGCACGCGGCCGATGAGCTTCGACACCGCCGCCTGACCGTTCAAGGTGAAGGAACGGCCGTTATCCATGAGCGGAATGCGCGACACCCGGTACTGCCCGTTGTCGGCGATCCTGAAGCGGCTCGGCATGCCCTCCGCCTCGCGCGCGTTCCAGAACGTCTCGATGATGCCCTCGCCCTGCGCGTTGCTGGTGCGCATGAAGGACGGCGCCTCGGGAAACGTGCGGCAGAGCTCCGGATGCGACCCGGCGCAGTGATAGCACTCGCGGTTGTTCTCAAGGACAAGCTTCCAGTTGCCTTCCTCGATGATCGTCGATTCGAAGGCGATCTTCGCGTTCGGCACGTCGAACGGTGCGAAGTAGGGCGCGACCATCTCCCGGAGCGCCGTGAAATCCGGCGGTGTATCGGCCACGCAGACGAAAATGTAGCCGCCGACGCTGTCCGCATGCGCGGGCTTCAGCCCGAACTGCGACGGATCGAACTCCTGCTCGTCCATGGCCCGCGCCCGGATCAGATGGCCGTCGGGATCGTAGGTCCACTGGTGATAGGGGCATACGAAGCGCTTCGCCGAACCGTGCAGCTGATCGCAGACCCTGAACCCGCGGTGGCGGCAGGTGTTGTGGTGGGCATAAATCTTTCCGTCGGCGGCGCGCGCCACGATGAGCGGATATTGTCCGAGCTGCATCGTGAAATAGTCACCGGCCTTCGGAATCTCGCAGTCGTGACCGGCGAAGATCCATTCCCTGTGGAACAGGTTGTCGAGATCGAGCTGGTAGAACGCCTCGTCGCGATAGAAATCGCGCGGCAGGGAATAGCCCGGCTTGCGGTGCGCAAGCTGGTGCAGCATCGCTTCGGCTGGTGAAGTGTCGGCGCTCATCGCGGTCAACTCCTGAGGGCCTTGTTCTCCGGATCATAGGGCGACTCGGCGATAACGGTAGCCCGGTAGGTGTCGCCGAGAATGCGCACCGCGAGTTCTTGCCCGATCTCGCCGAGATCGGGCCGGACCATCCCGAGCGCCAGCGACTTCCCCGTCCGCCAGCCGTACGTGCCCTGGGTGCATCGGCCGACGAGCTCGCCCTTGTGCACGATCGGTTCCGATCCGCGCGCATCGGCATCGGTCACGCCATGCACCTCCATGGTGACGAAGCGGTTGTTGAAGCCGCGTTCCCGCCACTCGACGAGCTTGTCTCGTCCGAGGAACGCGCCCTTGTTCGGGTGGACGAAACGGTCGAGCCCGGATTCCAGCGCCGCGTATTCGATGGAGAGCTCGCGCCCGACCAGCCGGTAGGACTTCTCGACCGCGAGCGACAGCATCGCCCGGATGCCGAACGGCTTGACGTCGAACTCCTTGCCCGCATCGAACAGCAGGTCGAGGATGGTGTTCTGCATCTCGATCGGATGATGCAGCTCCCACCCGAGCTCGCCGACGAAATTGACGCGGAGCGCCCACGCATCCGCCGGCCCGACGCTGACGCGTTTTGCCGTCAGCCACGGGAACGCCTCGTTGGAAAGATTGGTGTCGGTCAGTTTCTGCAGCAGCTTGCGCGCATTCGGCCCGGCCACCACCAGCACACCGAAGCGGCCGGTCATCGGCTGGAACGTCACGCCGCCATCCAAAGGCAGGAGCTTCTCCAGCGTATCGTGGTCATGCCGCTCGAGCGCCCCCGCCGAGACCAGATAGAAACTCTCCGGCCCCGTGCGCAGCACCGTGAACTCCGCCCGCACGCCGCCGCGCGACGTGAGCAGATGGCAGAGGCCGATGCGGCCGATCTTCTTCGGCACGCGGTTGGCGAGGATCGAATCGAGCCACGCTTCCGCGCCCGGCCCCGATACGATCGCCTTGGCGAACGCCGACATGTCCTGCACGCCGACGTTCTCGTGGACGTTGCGGCATTCCTCGCCCACGAACGGGAAGTAGTTCGAGCGCCGGAAGCTCCACTTCTCGCGGATTGTCTCGCCCGCTTTCACCGGCGGATGGTTCTCGTTGAGGAGCACGTCGGGCTTCGCGAGCTCCGCCTCGCTCAACGCGTAGCCCGGGGGCGCGAACCAGTTCGGCCGCTCGTAGCCATAGACCGAGCCGAACACCGCACCAAGCGCCGCGAACCGCTCGTAGGACGGCGAACGCTTCAGCGGCCGCGCCGCCGCGCGCTCCTCGTCCGGGTAGTGGATCGTGAAGACCGCGGCGTACGCTTCCTCGTTTTTCTGTTTGAGGTAGCCGCGCGTTGCGTAGGGTCCGAAGCGGCGCGGGTCGACGCCCAGCATGTCGATGGTCGGCTCGCCCTCGACGATCCATTCGGCGAGCTGCCAGCCGGCGCCGCCCGCCGCCGTCACGCCGAACGAGTGCCCCTCGTTCAGCCAGAAATTTTTCACGCCCCACGCCGGCCCGATGATGGGGCTGCCGTCCGGCGTGTAGGCGATGGCGCCGTTGTAGACCTTCTTGACGCCGACCTCGCCGAATGTCGGCACGCGTGCGATGGCCGTCTCGATGTGCGGCGCCAGCCGGTCGAGGTCCTCCTGGAAGAGCTCGTATTCCGAATCCGCGCTCGGTCCGTCAACGTAGCAGGCCGGCGCGCCCTTTTCGTAAGGCCCGAGCAAAAGGCCACCGTTCTCCTCGCGCATGTACCAGGAGGAATCGCTCTCGCGGAGCACGCCCATCTCGGGCAGCCCCCTGGCACGGCGGTCGAGGATCGCCGGGTGCGGTTCGGTGACGATGTACTGGTGCTCGACCGGGATCACCGGTACGTCGAGCCCGACCATCGCGCCCGTCTTCCGCGCGAAGTTGCCGCTAGCCGAAACGATATGCTCGGCGACGATGTCGCCCCGATCGGTCTTCACCAGCCATTCGCCGGCGGGCGTCCGCTCGATCGCCATCACCACCGTGTTGCGGTTGATCTCGGCGCCCAGCGCCCGCGCGCCCTTGGCGAACGCCTGCGTGAGATCGGCCGGCTGGATGTAGCCGTCGTCGGGATGCTGGATCGCACCGATGATCCCGTCGGTGTTGCAGAGCGGCCAGATGTCCTTCACCTCGGCCGGGCTGAGCTTGTTCACCGTGACGCCGATCGTCTCAGCGACGCCGGCGTAATACATGTACTCGTCCCAGCGGTCCCTCGTGCGCGCCAGCCGGATGTTCGACACCCGCTTGAAGCCGACGGGCTGGCCGGTCTCCGCTTCGAGGCTGCCGTAGAGCCCGACCGAATATTTGTGAATCTGTCCGACCGAGTAGCTGAGATTGAACAGCGGCAGGAGCCCCGCCGCATGCCACGTCGAGCCCGAGGTCAGCTCCCTCCGCTCGACGAGCACGACATCGGACCAGCCTTTCTTGGCGAGATGATAGAGCGTCGAGACACCGACCACGCCGCCTCCGATGACGACGACGCGCGCATGCGTTCTCACGACTGCTTCCTCAACAGGCCACGATAAATCTCCTCGTCGCCGCAGAGGCCGGCGAGGCGGCCGAGCTGATCGACCAGCAGGATCGGGTGGTCGGTCTGGCTCTTCAGCGCGATGGCGGCGCGCAGCGTCAGCTCCACCGGCGCCACGATCATGTCGTAACCATCGGTGGCGACCGCGCCGGTTTCCACGTTGGTGGTCGCGATGCGGCCCTCGCGGCCGTTGAGCGTCACGCCGATCGGCTTGTCCTCGGCATCGATGCGCACGCGGATGGCGGCGCCCTCGTCGATGATGACCGCGCCGGCTTCGCGCCGGAGCGCCGACGCCGGCCGCATGACCGAATTGCCGCGCAGCACGTTGAGCGGATTCATGTGCTTCACGAACTCGGCGACGTA
>CAYOUO010000343.1:0-2523 GCA_964407155.1 uncultured Hyphomicrobiales bacterium
CTGACGGCGCCGGAGGAGATCACCCAGCACGGGCTATCCGGCGAGAACCCGCAGGCGCGAGAGACGCTCGAACTTTTCGCGACGCATCTCGGCCGTGCGGCCGGTGACATCGCGCTGGTGTTCATGGCGTACGGCGGGGTCTATCTAGCGGGCGGCATCACCGCCCGCATCGAGCCGGTGCTGCGCAGCGGCGGCTTTCGCGACGGGTTTCTCGACAAGTGGCCGCACCAGAAGCTGATGGAGCGAATGGCGACGGCGATCGTCACCAATCCCGACGCGGCGCTCGCGGGCATCGCTGCGTTCGCGCGCGCGCCGCGGCGCTTCGGCGTGGAGCTCGATGGCCGGCGCTGGCGCGCCTGAAACCGGCACGCTCAGCGAAGAACCATCAGCACCGCGGCGATGGCGACAATGGCGAGCAGGCCCCAGATCATCGGGCCGCCGGCAAAGCCGCGTCCTGCTGCGACCTCGACCTTTTCCTCGGCGTCACGGGCAGCCTCGACGGTCTCGACGGCGGCCTCTTCGGCCGCTTCGACCGCGACGTTGACAGCGTGGCCGATCGAGTGCTCGACACGCTCGATCGGATTCTCGCTCACCATCTCGCCGAAGCTTACGAAGAACTGATCCGCCACCTCCCTGGCAGTGGTATCGATCAGGCGGCTGCCGACCTGGCGCAGCTTGCCGGCGACCTCGCCATGCGCGGTATAGCGCAGCACCGTGTCGCCTCTCGTCTCGACCAATACGATATCGGCGTTGCCGCTGGCGGAGCCGAAGCCGCCGGCGAGCGCCGCGGCAGTAACGGTCATGCGCTCGGGCGGCTTCATGTCGGAGAAAGTGAGCATGCCATTGAAGGTGGCGCGAATCATGCCAAGCCGCCCGTCGATCACGGCGGTCAACTCGCCATCCGGGAGGCGTTCCAGCTCGGTGCAGCCGGGGATGGCGATGCGCAGTATGGCGGGATCGGTGAGCGCCGCCCAAACCTTGGCGCGCGCCGCCGGAATCCTGACCTCGCCCCGCAACTGCATGGAATGCGCCGGCTCCCCACCGCTTGCCGGCATCGTGACACGCCGGCCCGGAGACCGGCAAGGCCGATGCGGCAGCCGGCCTTGGCAGCCGGCCGCATGGACGGCTAGAACGCTCACCGTGACGACAAACGAATCCTCCATCCGACGCGACAAGGCGGCGACGAGCCTTACCCGGCACGCGCCAGTCATCCTCGAGACAGCCGGATGGCGCGACTATGCGCTGATCGATTCCGGCAACGGCGAGAAGCTGGAGCGATACGGCGCCTATCGCATCGTGCGGCCGGAAGCGCAGGCGCTGTGGACGCCGCGCCTGCCCGCAGCGGAATGGACGGGCGCGGATGCGAAGTTCGTCGGCATCGGCGAAGAGGACGGTGCGAGTGGCGAAGACGGCGGACGATGGCGCTACAAGCGGCCGCTCGGCGAGACGTGGCCCCTCGCCTACGACGGTGTGCCGTTTCTCGGCCGTTTCACGAGTTTTCGCCACGTCGGTGTTTTCCCCGAGCAGGCGGCCCACTGGGACTGGATGAAGGCGGCGATCATACGGGCGCGACGACCGACCAAGATCCTCAATCTATTCGCCTATACTGGCGTCGCCTCGCTGATCGCGGCCAAGGCAGGCGCCGAGGTGACGCACATCGACGCCTCCAAGAAAGCGATCGGCTGGGCGCGCGAGAACCAGACGCTCGGCAAGCTCGACGACCTCAAGATCCGCTGGATCTGCGAGGACGCCAAGAAATTCGTCGAGCGCGAGGGGCGGCGCGGCTCGCGGTACGACGCCATCATTCTCGACCCGCCCAAATTCGGGCGCGGGCCGAAAGGCGAGGTGTGGGACATCTTCACCGACCTGAAGCCGTTGCTCGCCGCCTGCGTCGGCCTGCTCGCGGAGCAGCCGCTGTTCATGGTGCTGACGGCCTACTCTATCCGTGCGTCGTTTTATTCGCTCGATGAGCTGATGGCGGAGTGCCTGGCCGGGCGGGGCGGCCTGCTCGAATCGGGCGAGCTCGTGCTCGCCGAACAAGGCGGCGGCCGGCGGCTTTCGACATCGCTGTTCTCGCGGTGGTCGGCCCATGCGTAGCGGCCCGCCGCCGCCGGGCGCAATCAAGCACGTCACCAGCCTGGCGAACCCGATCGTCAAGGACATCCGCGCACTGGCGTTGCCGAAAAATCGCAAGGCGAGCGGACTGTTCGTGGCGGAAGGCCTGAAGCTGGTTGGCGAGGCGGTCGAGGCGGGCTGGCAGCCGAGGACGCTCGTCTACGCGGCCAGCGTGGGCAACCAGCCACTGGTGGCGAAACTTTCGGCGACAGTGCACGCCCGCGGCGGCGCGGTGCTGACGGTGAGCGAGGCGGTCCTCGCCAAGATCAGCCGCCGCGACAATCCGCAGATGGTCGTCGGCGTGTTCGAGCAGAAGTTCGCGCCGGCAAGCGCGGTCCGCCCCAAAGGCGAGGACGTCTGGGTGGCACTGGAAGGAATCCGCGATCCTGGCAACCTTGGCACGATCGT
>CAYOUO010000344.1:0-2513 GCA_964407155.1 uncultured Hyphomicrobiales bacterium
CTCCCGTTCGCGCTGCACGTCCTCGATCACCAGCATCACCCCGAGCGACGCCTGCGCCGCGTCGCGCAGCGGGACGACGGTGAGGTTGGCGGCGATCCAGTCGTCTTCGGCGGCGATAAAAAGCTCGCTGTTCGGCAGCAATCTTTCTTCGCCGGTCGCATTGGCATCGTCGATCGCCTCGACGGCCCAGGCGTTGAACCCCTCGAAGATATCGGCGAGCGGCTGGCCGACCGCGCCGTCGTCGAGCCGCAGGATGCGCGCCGCCGCGGGGTTCATGTAAGTGAGGGTGCCGTCGAGCCCGACGGTGACCACGCCGTTGGTGAGGCTGCGCAGCATGCTCTCCACCAGCGCCGGCGCGTGGCGCGGCGGGCCGTCAGCGGTCGGCGGCGTCTCCGGGTCGGCCATCGCTCTCTCCGCGCGAAATAGGGGCGCCGGTCAACAGCGCGGAACCAAGGTTCAATCGCAAGGCGGGGGGTTCGGCGGCAGCGGGCGCCGTCACCGCGTCGAACAATGTGCCCATCCGGCCGATCGGCGGCAACCGGCGAAACGCATCGTCGCCCAACTCGACCATCCCTTCGAGGCGATCGACGACGAGACAGAGCCCCTCGGCGACCTTCGGCGACAGTCGGACGCGGTAACCCGGCGCGCCGCCGGGCACGCCGAACAGGTCGCGGCAATCGACGACCGCCCCGCCGATCACCGCCCCGGCCACTCCGTCGCCGGGTGCGCTGTCCGCCAGGCTGGCGATCCCGTCGGCGGCGATGAGATAGGCCGCGCCGCCGACGCCGACCCGCAGATAGAGCGTCAAGAAACCGCCCGCCGTTCCTCGGCGGCGGCGTTGTCGATCCCGCGCGCCGCCAGTTGGATCACCTCGTCGCCGTCGAGCACCAGCACGACCCGCCCATCGCCGAGCACCGAGGCGCCGCCGATCCCCGGGAACCGGGCGAGCAACGGATGCAGGTCGCGCAGAAACAGCTCCTGGCGGTACTCGATCGCGCCGACTTCGAGCCCGACCAGATGGCGGCCGTTGCTGGCGACGATCACCGGCCGCGCAGCCGCCGGCTTGCCGTTCGGCGTGCCGGCCATTCCGAGCAGCTCGCCGAGGTCGTAAAGCGGCAACGCCGCCTGGCGGTAGAGGATCGAGCGTTCGGCGCCGATCCGCCGGATCGCGTCCGGCTCGACCTCGGTCACCGCCGCGACATTGCGTTCGGGGATGGCGAGGATCTGGTCGGCGATGCGCACGATCAGTGCATTCTGCAACGCCGCCGACACCGGCAAAGTCAGGGTGAACACGGTCCCCGAGCCGGGCTCGGAACGGATCGTGATGTCGCCCCCAAGCCGCCGCACCGTGTTCAACACCACATCCATGCCGACACCGCGCCCCGAGGTCTCGGTGACCGCAGCCGCCGTCGACAAGCCGGCGGCAAAGATGAACTGGTGGATTTCGGCATCGTCGAGGTTGGCAGCGCGCGCCGCGGTGACGAGGCCGCGGTCGACCGCTTTCGTCCGGATCGCGCCGGCGTCGAGCCCGCGACCGTCGTCGCCGATCTCGATCGCGATCTCCGCGCCGCGCTGGCTGGCGCGCAGCGTCAGCCGCGCCCGCTCGGGTTTGCCGGCGGCGCGACGCTCTTCGGGGGTTTCGATCCCGTGATCGACGGCGTTGCGCACCATGTGCAGCATCGGATCGGCGAGCGCCTCGACCATGCTCTTGTCGATGCGCACGTCGCGGCCCTCGACCGCCAGCTCGACGGCTTTGCCCTGCCGGCGGGCGAGGTCGCGGACCACCCGCGGCAGGCGGCCGAACACGACATCGACGGGGACGACCCGGAAGTCCAGCGCGCTCTGGTGCACCCGGCTGACGATCCCGGACAGCCGCTCCTCGGCGTCGAGCAGCAGCCGCTCGCGTTCCACGAGGCCCTGCAGCAATGCGGCGAACTCGGCGCGGCTGTCCGCCGGCAATTGCCGCACCAGCCGCTCGCTGCGCGACAGCGCGGCGAGACCGGTCTTGCCGCGCGCGACATGCGAGAGCATGCCGACGGCCGCGCGCATCTCGCCGATCTCGTCGAGGAAGGCGTCAATGGTCTCGCTGCGCACCCGGATCACGTTCGCCGCCGCGGCCGAACGGCGGTTGACCGGCGCCGCCTCGGCCGGCGCGACGGCCGTCGTCTCGGCCGTGTCCAAGACCGGCTCGCCTTCCGGCGACTCCGTCAGGCGCCACACCCGCTTGAGGCATCGCCTGGTGGGGTCGAGGGTGGTGAGCGCGGCGGCAAACCCGGCGGGCGGCAAGGGCGACAGCACCAGGAACTCGAACCAGCTCTCGCCGCCTGTCACCACCGTGCGGTTGGTGATCGCGCGCGTCTCGGCCGTAAGCCAGCCGACGAGGCCCTGGGCGATGCCCGGCTCGCTCTCGAGATGGACCAGGACGGCGTACGGGCTCAGACCGGCCGCGGCCGCTTCCTCGAACCCGGCGATGTTCTCGGCGGACAGCACGGAAAGCAGCTCGGCCGGGACAT
>CAYOUO010000345.1:0-6178 GCA_964407155.1 uncultured Hyphomicrobiales bacterium
TCGACCGTCATCGGCCCGTCTGCGGCTGGGGCCGTCGGCGCCGAAGCGAGAATGCGCCCGCTGCCCGTGTCGACCACATAGGCGGCGGTCGCCCCTGCCGCCAAAATCCGCCTGCCATCCGTCGATATGCCGACGCTGCGCAGGGGCCCGGTGGGAGCCACCCACAAGGTTTTGCCGGTTTCGAGATCGACCAGCGATAATTGGTCCCGGCCCTGTATCAGCGCGCGCGACGCGCCTGGAACAAGAGAAAGGCCGCTTGCCGCCATCGGTCCCAGCGCGACGTCGAGCCCGGTGCCGTCTTCGGACGTTCGAAAAACCTCGACCTGCTGGTCCTTTTGCGACGCCGCCGCCACGTAATGGTCGGCGGCATCCAGCAAGCGCCAATCCCCGGAGAGCGGCGCGGTTTTGCTCTCTACACCGTCGGCAATCGACACGAGACCGTCATCGGTGGCCGCCAACAGGCGATGGGCGGCGGGGAGCCAGACGCCCGAGGAAGCCCACGGGCGTTCTGCCACGCGCTCGAAACCGTGATCGCCGCCGAGCAGTCGCCATACGACGATACCTTGAAGCTCCTTGCTCCAAAACTGGCAGGCAAGGAACGTCCCTTGCGGCGAAGCCTCGCACGAGCTGGGCTTCTTGTCGTCCAGATCGCCGGATGTGACGGTGAGCGTCGCGAAAGGGGGCAACATCCGGCCATCCTTGGTCAGTAGAGTACCGCCCTTGTCGCTCAGGTAGCGAAGCTCCAGGTCCTGGTTGTCGTCATGATTGCGGCCGAGTATCGCGATGGTTGTCGGGTTGCCTGTGCGCCCCTGGTCCAGGGCGCCGAGACCGACAAACTGGGCGTCGGCTTCATCGGACCGCAAAAGCTGCGCCTGGCTTTGCGCATCCGCGAAGGTCTGCAGCGCGAGCGGCCCGAAGGCAAAAAAGCGCGAGGAACCGCCGACATCTGGAACCATATGGACAAAATCGATCTTGCCATCGGCAATCAGCGAGGCGAGCGTCGCCTTGTCCACTCCCAGCCCGGCGCCGGACAGCTCGCCGGCAATCGGCGAGAAGCTCCGCTCCGCGACATCGTATTCGACCAGATCGACCCCATAGCTCGCGAGCACCGCAGCGCCCGATCGTACAAACCGGACCTGGCCGACCTTGGCCTCGCCGATATGGGGAACCTCGATGACGGTCGGCATCTCGGGCTTGTCGAGGTCGACGAACGCTATGCCATCGCCCACGGCCAGGACGGCGCGGTGGCTCGCCGGGTCGATGTCGAGCGCGTTGATCCGGTCGGGCAAGGTCAGGCTGCTCACCACCTGCTGAGATTTCAGGTCGACAAGGACCAGGGTCTGGCCGGCAGCGATCGCCGCGAGCCGACGCTCGGGCAACAGCGCCATGTGAGTCGCCGGCTCCGGCTTCGGGAACAGCACGTGCGCGATGCGCTTCGGCTCATGCCGCAGGTCGACCGCCGTCACGCCGGTGCGGCCATCGGCGTAGACCAGCGTGTCGTCATCGAGGAACCGGTATGGCAGCCACCAAACCTGAGACGCCCCCTTGACGTGAAGCACCTCCCGTGCCGCGCCCAATGCGGCGAGCAGCGCCGGCTCGCTGACCGGCGTCTCGCCGGGTTCGCGGACATCGCGCTCGGCATTGCCGGCTCGGACCGCCAGCATCAAGGCCCGATGTACGTCCGCATGGCGCAGCGCCAACTCGACCTGCGCGGCCAGCGTCCGCGCAACTTCGCGTTTGGTGGCGCGGAGTGCGGCATTGGCCCGCCGCTCATTGTCCGTGGCGCGCTTGCTTTCGGCTTCGGCGCGCTGCTGCTGTGCTTCCGCCTGCGCCCGCTCCTGCTCGGCGCGCTGCTGTTGACCAAGCGCATATTGCCGCTGATTCCACGCGATGATGCCCGCGGCCGTCGCGCCGACCCCGAACAGGGCGAAAACCACGGCGGCGATCGCGGTAAGCCGCTGCCGCCGCCGCGCGTGGCGGCCGGAGGCTGCGATGAATGCGCGGGTTTCGGCCCCCAGTTCCTCGCCAAAACGGGCGGAAACGGCTTCTGCCTCGGCCAGCGGCAGGCCGCGCGGCAGCAGCAGTTCAACCCGCTCGCCAGCCGCTGTCCATCGCCGACATTGCTCCTCGACCTCGTCGCGGACGCGATAAAATTCGGCGTCGGTGGCGATCTGCTCGCGCGCTCGCGCCCAGTCGGTGAGCACGCGCTGATGCGCGAGATGCAAACCGGCATCGGCGCCTTCGCCAGCGATCATCAGGATGCGCGCCTCGACCAGCGCCGCCACAAGCCGGCGCGACGGCTCGTCGGGGGTCGCGGCACGCAGCGGCACGGTGCGGATCGTCAGGCTCGCCCCTCCCGCGCTCGCGCCTTCATGGGCGACGACCACCAGCCGGCGCAAGAGGCGCGGCAGCGCCACCAACTCCGCCTCGCCCAGGGTGCCCACCGCGCGTTCCGCTTCCCGATCGATAACCCCGGCCAGACCGCCGAGAGCGTTGAATGCGGCGATCGTCAGCAGGGTCTCGCCGCCGGCGATGATGCGTCCCTCGAACAGCCGGTTCAGCGCCAACTGCAGCAACGGCAACATGTCGGGGCGGTCGGCCTCGCGCAGCAGACGCTCGTCGAGCCGCTCGCCGGTTGCCGGATCGGTCTCGAACACCAACGCTGCGGCGGCGGCTGGTTGGCGGACGATATCGGCCAGCTCGGCCGACCCCGGCGGAGCCAGATCATACGTGGCCCCACCCGTCTTCAAGGCGAGCAGGGCCGGTTCACCAAGAAAGCGCTCGTAAAGATCGGCGCGCAACGTGGCGACGATCCAGACGCGTCCGGTGGTCGCGAAATGGCCGAGCAAGGCGGCAAAGGCGGTGCGCTCCGCCGCCTCCACATCGGCCGCGTACAACTCGTCGAGCTGGTCGATCAGGAGGACGAGGTCGATGCGCAGTGACCGGTCATATCCCTGCCGCGTACGCTCCCGCTCACCGATGCGATCGAGGGTCCGAATGATCGGCGTCACCGCCGCTGCGCCGGCATGGCGCAGCAACTCGGCCAATTCGCCGGGGGTACGGAAGTCGCTTTCGGCCAATTCCGGCAATGCCTGAGGCCGGCCCGCATCGGCTTCGGGAATATCGCCGGGGCCGTCGAGCAGCCGCGTCGCCAGGCTGACGATCGGTCCTCCCGACGCCTCGGACGGACGCAACACCGCGACGCGCCACAAGTCGACCTCGGGGACGACCCCCGGCACGGTGAGCCGCGGCACGACGCCGGCGCGCGCCAATGACGACTTGCCCGCCCCGCTCGCGCCGATCACCAGCAGAAAGGGCGTGCCGCCTTCCGCCGCCGCTTTCCACGCGTCGACCGCCCGGGTGATGTCGCGCCCGCGGCCAAAGAATACGGCGGCGTGCTTGGCGCCAAACGAGGCCAACCCGCGAAACGGCGAGCCCTTGGTGGCGATCGGCCAGAGCACCGAGCGGCCGTGCAGAACCTTTTCCTCGAGCCAATGCCGCAGCAGCCGGTCGACCTGCTGCTCGAAATCGTCAGTCGACGCGAAATTATGAAAAGCGGCCTGAAAATGGCCCTGTTCGGTGACGAACCATCTATCGAAGAAAGCTTTCAGACGCTGCCATTGGTCGTGAACCTGCGCCGCGGCCGGGTCGTCGAGCCGCACCGAGGGCGGTTCGGTGTGGCGGAACACGAAAACATCGGGAAACGGATTTTCCCGTCGCGCGGCGATGGCGGTCAGGACTTCGTAGGCGGTGCCGCTCGGATAGGGGCTGCCGTCGGGCTGACGCGCGAAACCGGGCGGCAGCTCGGTGCCGAGGCGGCCGCGAAAGATCGCCAGCACCATGTCGCATTCGGTCGCGGCCGGGATCTGCGCCTGAAAGGTGGCATGGGCCTGATAGAATTCGGTTTCCCAGCGGATCGCTTCGAGGCGGACGATCCCGGCGAATTCGCCGTTGAGACGCTGGATGACGCGGTCGACGCGGCGGCGTTCATGATCGACATCGCCGGGCGACGACACAAAGATGCGAAAATGCTCCATTGCTCTTCACAAGATGCGCGCAAGCGAACGGTGTACACGTGCTGCGCCGTGTGTTGACGGGCGCAAAACGTCACAGCATCGAGCATCCGCATTTCTTGTCGAGTGCAGCGACGTGCCGCAGTCAAAAGCTCGCGTCCCGAAGACCATTGGTCGAATTCCTCGAGATGCTCAGATAAAATGGGTGAACTTCGATAATAGAAGACCCGATCCCATGGCGGAAGAACTATTTTATTAGTTGCTGTACCTGCTGCGCTCGCGCCATCTGAAAACCCCGCGGTGCGGCGATTTCGAGCAAGCGGTAGAGGGTCAAGTTCTCAAAAGCCTTTCGAGACGCTATGCCGCACGCATCGCGGCGCGGCTTTCGGTATCTCTTATGTCGAAGCAGACGGGGTTTCGATGTCAGACGCACTGGCAGTGGTATTCAGTATTGTTATTCTTGTCGGCGCCATTCAGCAGATCCGTGCCTATCGCCGCCGTGGAATCCGCGCTGATTTGAAGAAAATACCGGCGGTGATGATGATGGTATTAGAGCTGCTCTTGGGCATTACCGTTGTGTTTGCCGGGGCGTTCGGCATCGGATGGGGCTTTAACGCCGTCGGCTTGGGTGACCTCGGCGGAATTCTAGCATTCATCGTGGCTCTGAGCGGGATCATTGCGCTTTTCGTTTGGTACACTCGCCGGGCAGCCAAGTTCAAATGGTGGCGCCGCGCCTAGACCAGGGCTGGGGAGGCCAGCTCATCGGCAGGTCGCGCCGCAAGCGCGTCATCGCGGTGCTGCACGCAGTCGGAACGTCGGGTCCTGATCCGCTCCGCCGGGCTTGCCGCGGCGCCAGCCTAAGGCGCGGGCGTGGCTTCCGAACAGACCTTGGGCCTCCATCTCCTGCTCGCTGACGGCGGTCGGCCTTTCGGCGTTCGGGCCGGCGGATCGCGGATGCAGGAACCCGCTGGGTAATCGCCATGCTCGTCCTGGAATACGTCGATCGACATCGCTCGGGACACCTCGTCGCCGATACGATCGAGCATGCGCCTGTCGACCCCGGCGATCGGCGAGGCGACCCACGATATCCGCGCCGCATGCACCGCCACCCGCTGCTGACGAGTTATGGCTGGGCGATGGTCTGCTGGATCGCGTTGCCGCCCTTGCTGCTCGCCTGGTTCGCCCTGGTCCTCACGCGGTCGTCCCGCATAGCGGCATCAAGCATCCCGGCCGAGTGACCGGGTCGAAACGCTTTCGAAGGCGTTCACGGGCGAGCGAGGCGGTCGTGCCGCGAACTGCTCGCGCGCTTGCGCGAGGACGGCGCGGATGCGGCGATCCTCCGCCGGCTTTCGTCTCGCCGCTCGCCTTCGTTATCGGAGATACGCCTCGGTCGCGTAACGGCGCATCATGCGGTGGGTATTGAAATACGGGGCGATGTTGGCGATCGCCTGTCTCATCATTGCGCGCCAGCCTGCGCTGTCCGCGTAGTAGAGCGGGAGGATCGTCTCTTCGAGCTTGTGATAGAGGCTATCCGCTGTATCCCGGTCATTCGCGGTGGTGAGCGAGGAGCCGTCGATCGACCAGCCGGTGACCCCCTCGACGCAAGCCTCGATCCACCAGCCGTCCAGAATGCTGAAATTGAGGACGCCGTTGAGCGCGGCCTTCATGCCGCTGGTTCCGGACGCTTCCAGTGGCGGCAGCGGCGTGTTGAGCCACAGATCGACCCCGGCGACGAGGCGCGCCGCCAGCCGCATGTCATAATCGGGCAGGAAGATGCATTTCAGGCTGTCCGGCAGAGCGCGGGCAAGTTCATGGATGCGCCGGATGGCGTCCTTGCCCTCACCGTCCCGCGGATGAGCCTTCCCGGCGATGACCAATTGCATCGGACGCCGGTCGGCAACCGCGACAAGCCGCTCGATGTCGGCAAACAGTAATAGCGGCCGCTTGTAGCCGGTCATGCGCCGCGCGAACCCGACGGTCAGGACATCGGGCGACAGGGTCGCTGCGGTCGCAGACCTTATCAGCTCGATCAGATCGGCTTTCGCGATGCGGTGACATTCCGCGATGGTATCGCTCGGAAGCTGCAGGACGCGGACAAGCACTTCCGGCTCGTGCCGCCACTGCGGGAGGTTGGCGTCGAACAGTTCGGCGAATTTCGGATGGGC
>CAYOUO010000346.1:0-2582 GCA_964407155.1 uncultured Hyphomicrobiales bacterium
ACCTGCGCCTGCCGACGTGGGACCGCATGGCGATCGCGCTGCCGGTCAAGCGCGCGCCCATGCCCGCCGATGAAGCGGGCCTGGTCGCGCTCGCCGTCGCCCGCGACGAGGTGGCGATCCGCACCCTCATGCGGCGTTACAACCAGCGCCTTTACCGTATTGCGCGCAGCGTGCTTCGTGACGACGCCGAGGCGGAGGACGCCCTGCAGCAGGCCTACATCCGCGCTTTCACCCATCTTTCCGATTTTCGCGGCGAGGCGCGCTTCTCGACGTGGATGTCGCGCATCGTGCTCAACGAGGCGATCGGGCGGCAACGCAAGCGCGCGATCCCCGTAACCGACGACCTGTCAACGCTCGACCGGCCCCCGGAGAGCCACGCCGCGATCATTCCGTTTCCGTCCATGCCCGATCCGGAAAAGAGCCTCGCACAGCGCCAGATCAGCGCGCTTCTCGAACAGGCCGTGGACGCGCTGCCCGATGCGTTTCGCGTGGTGCTGGTCGCGCGTGTCATCGAGGAGATGAGCATCGAGGAAACGGCGGAGCTGCTCGCGCTGAAACCCGAGACGGTGAAGACGCGCCTTCATCGCGCCCGCCGCATGGTGCGCGAGCATCTCGAGGCGAAGCTCGGCACCGCACTCACGACCGCGTTTCCGTTCAATGGCTGGCGCTGCGATCGCATGGCCGATCGCGTCGTTGCGGGGCTTGGTCTTAACCCCGGCTGAGCATGGGAACCTTTGGATGAGGGCGCCGTCCAATCGTGATGAAGGCGGGCGCCGCCCGTCCATCCGAAGGGAATCCGAACCATGCTCAAAAGACTGTTCGCGGCCGCTGCCGCGTTGACGCTGTTCGCCGGCATCGCGATGGCCGCCGGCCTGAACGATGCGCAGATCGCACACATCGCGTACACGGCGGGCCAGATCGACATCGACACCGCCAAGCTTGCGCTGAGCAAGACGAAGAACGACGAGATCCGCGCCTTCGCCCAGAACATGCTGGACGACCACACCGCGGTGAACAATCAGGCGCTGGCGCTGCTGAAGAAGCTGAAGGTGACGCCGGAAGACAACGACACCTCGAAGTCGCTGACCGCGCAGGCGACGACCGAGAAGGCGAAACTTTCGGCGCTCGACGGCGCCGCTTTCGACAAGACCTACATCGACAACGAGGTCGCCTACCACAAGACCGTGAACGCGGCGCTGGAGAAGACGCTCATCCCGGCAACCAAAAACGTCGACCTGAAGGCGCTCCTCAAGACCGGCCTGAAGATATTTCAGGGTCACGAGCAACACGCCGAACACGTGGCGATGAGCTTCAAATGAGGCCGGGCGTTCTTCTCTGCGCGCTGGTGCTCGCGGCTTCGGCCGCGGGCGCCGCCCACGCCGGCACGGTTGCCGTGACCATCAAGGACATGAAGTTCACGCCGGCGAAAGTCGCTGCACACGTCGGCGATACGATCGTGTGGATCAATGGCGATTTCGTCGCCCACACCGCCACGGCCCGCGACAAATCCTGGGACGTGACGATCGCCCCCGGCAAGAGTGCCAGCATCACCATCAGCGCGACCGGTTCGCTCGCGTACTTCTGCCGCTTCCATCCGATGATGGTGGGCGAGATCGACGCGCAGTAAGGAAGCCGCCCGGATTGAACGGGCGCCTTCCTACTTTTCGATGGCAACCACGTGGTTGTGGTCGACGGCGAGCGCGATGCCGCCGCGCTTCAGCCGCAGGGCCGTTTCCCCGAAGAGCTCGCGACGCCAGCCGGTCAGCGCCGGAACCGCCGCCGCGTCGTCGGCGGCGATGGCTTCCAGATCATCCACCGTTGCGATGATCTTCGAGGCGACGCCGTGCGTCTCGCTGATCATCTTCAGGAGAACCTTGAGCAGGTCGACCGCGGCGCCGTTTCCGTTCGAAAGCGGGCGATGCTTGGGCACCTTGGGCAGCTTCTCCTTGGGAAGATCGAGCGCGCGCTTCACCGCCGCGAGAATCTCCTCGGCCGAGCGCGAGCGCTCGAACCCGCGCGGAATGGTGCGCAGCTGCCCGAGCGCCGCCGGGGTCGTCGGCTGCTGGGTCGCGATCTCGTAGATCGCATCGTCCTTGAGCACGCGGCCGCGCGGGACGTCGCGCGTCTGTGCCTCCTGTTCGCGCCAGGCGGCGAGGCTCTGCAGCACGGCGAACTCCGTCGGCTTGCGCACGCGCAGCTTCAGCCGCTGCCAGGCGAACTCGGGTTCCATCTGGTAGGTGTCGGGCGAGGTGAGGACCTCCATCTCCTCGCGCACCCATTCCGTGCGGTTCTGTTCGGCGAGTTGCTGCGACAGCGCGAAATAAACATCGCGCAGGTGCGTGACGTCCGCCAGCGCGTACTCGATCTGGCGGTCAGACAGCGGCCGGCGGCTCCAGTCGGTGAAGCGCGACGACTTGTCGATCTTCTCGCCGGTCAGCCGCTGCACGAGCTGGTCGTAGCTGATGGAGTCGCCGAAGCCGCAGACCATCGCGGCAACCTGAGTATCGAAGACCGGGTGCGGAATGAGGCCACCCAGATGGAACACGATCTCGATGTCCTGCCGCGCCGCATGAAAGACTTTG
>CAYOUO010000347.1:0-3354 GCA_964407155.1 uncultured Hyphomicrobiales bacterium
GAAGCCATCGCTTGACGGGATCGCCATCCCCGACGGCCTCAGCGGCGCGGCGCTGGTCATCGGTTTCGGCCGCTTCGGCCAGGTCGCCAGCCAGGCGTTGCTGTCGCGCAGCATCTACGTGTCGATCATCGATCTCGACACGGAAATGATCCGCGCGGCGGCGCGTTTCGGCTTCCAGATCTACTACGGCGACGGGACGCGGCTCGACGTGCTGCGCGCCGCGGGTGCGGGAACGGCAAAGATCATCGCGGTGTGCATCGATAACCGCGCTTCGACGGACCGCATCGTCGAACTGGCCAAGGCCGAGTTTCCGCTCGCCACCCTTCTGGTGCGCTCCTACGACCGGGGCCACACGCTCGACCTCATCCACGCCGGCGTCGACTTCGAGATCCGCGAGACGTTCGAATCGGCCCTTTCGTTCGGACAGGCCGCACTGGTGGCACTGGGCGTGCCGGCGGATGAAGCTTCCGAAGCCATCGACGAAATCAGGCGCCGCGACGCCGAACGGCTGGCGCTGCAGATCGACGGCGGCATCGCGGCCGGCCGCCACCTGACCTTCAAGAACCAGCCGCAGCCCACGCCGCTCACGCCGCCGAAGCGCGAAGCCAAGCCGCTGTCGGCGCAGACCGCGGTCGTCGCCGCGGAGACTGAGGAAGAGGACGAACCGGTCGCCGGTCCGGACGCCTGAAGGCGGGCGCGGCTCCGCTTACGGGTTGAGCAGCGTCCGCTGCCAACCCTCGCCATCGCGGCGGAACAGGACGCGGTCGTGCAGGCGGCTGGCGCCATCCTGCCAGAATTCGATCTCATCCGGCATGAGCCGAAATCCCGACCAGTGCGGCGGCCGCGGAACGGTATCCGGATAGCGCTCGGCATACTCCGCCGCCGCCGTCTCCAGTGCCGCGCGTGACGCCAGCGGCCGCGACTGATGGCTGGCCCACGCGCCGATCTGGCTGCCGCGCGAGCGGCTGGCGAAATAGGCGTCCGCCTCCTCATCTGTGACCCGGGTCACACTGCCGCGCACCCGCACCTGCCGGCGCAGACTCTTCCAGTGAAACAGCATGGCGGCGACCGGATGCGCGAGCAACTGGCGTCCCTTGGCGCTCTCGAAATTCGTATAGAAAACAAAGCCCCGCGCATCGTTGCCCTTGAGCAGCACCATCCGCACATCGGGGCGGCCATGCTCGTCGACGGTCGCCAGCGCCAGCGCGTTGGGATCGTTCAATTCGGTCGCTTCCGCCGCGGCAAGCCACTCGGAAAACAGCAAAATTGGATCTGCTGCTGCGGTGAAGTCACGGTTCATTAAGCTTTGCTTTCCATTCTGCGTGCGCCGATGAGGCTACGGAGTACGCGTGAAAATGCTCGGGGCGTTGTTCTATACCCGGCGGACCAGGCCGGGCCAGCGGGCGGTTTCCGGACGCGTCGTCCTGCTGCTCGCCGCCGCGCTGCCGCTTGGCGGCTGTGCCGGCCTCGGCTTGCCCTTCGATGAGGCCGGTGCGGGATCGCAGGCCTCGCTCAGCCGTCCGGCCCGGGCCATTCCCGCGGCCGCTGTGGTGGTCAACCAGGCTGATCCCTCGGACTGGGAAATGGTCCGCCGCACGGCCGAAGGCGCCCCGCAGGCAGCAGCCCGGCTCGACTGGTCGAACCCCACGACCGGCTCCGCCGGCACCGTCGCCATCGCCGGCGACCGGCCGGAAAGCCTGTGCCGGCCCTTTGCCGTCACCATCAGCGACATGCGCGGCATCCGGCGCTATCACGGCGATGCCTGTCAGGGCGCGGATGGGCATGTGAGGCTGGCCGGCGTGGCCGCCGACGACGCCACCCTTCTCTGAAGCCGGCGCCTGAAATCGACGCGAAAGCGCTGGCAGACAGCCCGGCCGTCACCATATTTTGGCCAGTAATCCGCCGTTACCCAACGGCGGCGCCACCTGATAATCTGTAGCCATGCGCGACCCCTATGACGTTCTCGGCGTGACCAAGACTGCGACCGAGGCCGAAATCAAATCGGCCTACCGCAAGCTCGCCAAGAAGCACCACCCCGACCAGAACAAGACCGACCCCAAGGCGAAGGAACGCTTTGCGGAGGCCAATGCCGCCTATGAAATCGTCGGCGACAAGGCCAAGCGCAAACAGTACGACCGCGGCGAGATCGGCGCGGACGGCAAGCCGCGCTTTCAGGGTTTCGAGGGTTTCGGCCAGGATCCCCGCGGCGGCGGTGCGGGCGGTTTCAACCCGGGCGGCGGCGCCCGCACCTTCCGCTGGTCCACCGGCGGTGGCGGCGAGGATGCGTTCGGCGAGGACATCCTCAGCGATATTCTCGGCGGCTTCGGCCGCACGCAGCGCGGCGCCGGCGCGCGCGGGCCGCAGCCGGTCCACGGACAGGACGTCGCCGCTTCGGCGGCGGTGACGCTCGAGCAGCTTGTCGCCGGCAGCAAGGTGAGGGTCGATCTCCCCACCGGCCGCACCGTCGAGGTCGCCATCCCCCCGGGCACCCGGTCGGGCGGCATGGTGCGCCTGAAAGGGCTCGGCCGCCCGGGCAACTTCGGCGGCACGCCGGGCGATGCACTGGTCACCGTGGATTTCGTGCCGCATCCGGATTTCCGGGTCGAAGGCGACACGCTCCGGCGCGACGTCGCGATCACGCTCGACGAGGCGGTGCTCGGCGCCAAGGTGCGCGTCCCCACTCTGGATGGCCCGGTGACCTTGACGATACCGCCGCGGACCTCGGGCGGACGGGCGCTTCGCCTGAAAGGCAAGGGCCTGCCGCGCACTGCCACCGAGCGCGGCGACCTCTTGGTCAGCCTGCGCATCGTGCTGCCTGAAGCCGGTGACGAGGAGCTCGATGCGCTGATGAAGAAGTGGCGCGCGGGCCAGCGCCACCATGTGCGCAACGAGGAAGCCCAGGACTAGCGGGCGCGCCCGGTAGTGCGCGGCGCTGCCGCCCGCCGCAGCCGGTCGTTGATCGCCTCGCCCAGCCCCTCCTCCGGTATCGGCGCCACGGCAATCACCGGTGCGCGTGCATCCAACTCCCTCAGCGCCGAGAAAAGCCGGGCTGCCGCCTCTGCCGTGTCGCCGGCCGCGCTGAGATTGACCACCGCCGCCGCCCGGTCCGCACCCGCGGGCAGCACCGGGCCGAACGCCAGCAGCGCCTCGCCGGGCATGACCTCCACCACGTCGAGCCGCACGTGCGCCGCCGGCGCGTAGTGCGACGCCAGCATGCCCGGCGCCTGCGGCGCGGCATCGCCCTGCCCCGCCTCAGCCAACAGCCTGCCCAGCGCCTGCTCGATCTCGGCGCGCGGGATTGCGCCGGCGCGCAACAGCGCGGGTTCGCTGCCGGTGAACGCCACGATCGTCGAT
>CAYOUO010000348.1:0-12514 GCA_964407155.1 uncultured Hyphomicrobiales bacterium
ACGATAAATCTCGCGCTTGCTTTGCACATCGACGCCGCGAGTCGGCTCCTCGAGCAGGATCAGACGCGGCTCGCACACCAGTGCCTGCGCGATGGCCACCTTCTGCTGATTGCCGCCTGAAAGCGACCGGATGCCCTGGGCCAGGTTGCGTGTCTTCACCAGAAAACGACTGACCGCCGATTCCGCGATCTCCTTCATCCGCCGCTTGCGCAACCCCAGCAGCGCACCGGCAATTTCGGGCCGGCCCAGCCGGGCGATGAGATTCTCGCCGACCGAGAAATTCGAATAGAGGCTGTATTGACGCGTTGCCGGCACGTACGCCGTCCCAGTGCGGAGAGCCGCCGTTGCGGCGTCGCCGGTGGCATTGACAGCATCTCCCGCGAACGTCGCTTGGCCAGCGCAGCGCTCGATACCGGCAAAAGAGCGCAACAGCTCGCGCGCGCCGGAGCCTTCGACGCCCATGAAAGCCACGATCTCGCCCTTTGCCAGCGAGAACTCGACATTGGTGAATTTGGATTCGTGCGACCAGTTGCGCACGCGGAATATCTCGTCCCCGTCCCGCGTCACGCGGCGGCCATCAGCGACCGCCTGCTCGTTGACGGATCCGGTGACAAGCTGCTCGGCGATGCCATCCTCGGTCAGCGCCGCACCCTCGAGAATAGAGCGCACCGTACCGTCGCGAATGACAGCGACGCGACGGCAATTTTCGACGAAATCGGAAAGGCGATGAGTGACGAGAATGACGATGCGGCCCGCGTCGGCAATCTTGCGCATCTCGCGGAACAGCTCGTTCGATTCCTCGCGCGTCAACGCCGAGTTCGGCTCGTCGAAGAGGAAAATGCGGGCGTCACGGGCAAGCGCGCGGGCAATCTCGATCCGCTGCTGGGTGGCGAGCGAGCAATCGGCGAGCGGAACGTCGGCGAGACGTCCGATCTCCAGCGCATCCATCAACGCGCGGTCGGAATCTCCCAGACGCGGCCGCCGCGTGCTGGTGCCCTCACGCCCGGCGAGCATGTTCTCGGCAACGGTCAGGTTGGGGAACAGCTGCGGCTCCTGATGAACGACGGCAACCGATGTCCAGTTGGTGAGCGGCGACCATGGCGCGCCATCCATGGTAATGGTGCCCTCGTCCATCGCCTCTTCGCCGGCAATGATGCGAACAAACGTGGACTTGCCGGCGCCGTTCGGGCCGGCGATGCCGATGATTTCGCCCGGGACGAGGTCGAGGTCGATGCCGGCCAGCGCAACCGTGCTTCCGTATCGTTTACGGAGGCCGCGAACGGAAACCGAGCCGCCAGTGGAGGAAGCAGCGGCGTCCATCATCAAGCCGTCCTGCGCGCGCGCAGCTTGGTAACGGCGAGATCGAGAGCGACGGCACCGATGGTCACGATGCCGAGGAAGAGCTGCTGGACATGCGGTCCGGGGCTGAGCAGCGCCAGCCCCTGCTGCAACTCGGCCAGCAGCAGCGCGCCGCCCATCGTGCCGATGATCGTCCCCTTGCCGCCGGAGAGACTGGCGCCGCCGATGATGACGGCGGCAAAGACCGGGAACGTGAACTGCAGGCCGCTGTTCGGCTGGACGGTCTGGATGAACGAGAAGTCGAGAATGCCAGCAACGGCCGCGAGAACACCGCAGAGCATGAAGGCGATGACCTTGTAACGCGCGACCGGCAGCCGCGCGAGCCTGGCGGCGACGGGGTTTCCGCCGATGGCGAGCAGGCGGAAGCCAAACAGCGAGCGATGCAGTATCAGGCCAACCACAATGGCCAGAGCGATCATCCACAGCACTTCCAGCGAGATCGGGTGTTGGCCGAAGCTCGCCGTGAGGCCCGTGAAAAAATTCAACTGCGCATCCGGGACCACGGCACCCGGCGGCGGATAAGCCGGGTTGAACGTCGAGGTATGCGTGATCCACAGCGACACGCCATAAAGCAGATTGTAGCTGCCGAGCGTGACGATAAACGACGGAATCTGCAGCCGCGTGACGAGTAATCCGTTGAACAGCCCGAGCACAGCTCCGGCGATAATGGCGAGCGCCAGCGACGAATAAACGGAAAGGCCGGCGACCAGCCAAAGGACCGCAAGCACGTTGGCGCCGAGACCGTACATGGCGCCGAACGACAGGTCGATTTCGCCGACCACAATCACCAGCGTCAGCCCGAGCGACATGATCGCCACCGAGCTCATCGCGCGGAGCACCGAGATGGCAACGTCGACGTTGAAGGAACTTGGCTTGAGAACGAAGATGACAACGGCGACCACGATGATCGCGACGAACAGCCCGCCCATGCGCAGCGCAACGTCGAAAGTCGCCTGTCCGGCCGAAGCCAGTCTGGTTCGGGAAATATCCGCCGGGACGGTCGGGCGGCTCTCGGCGCTGGTCATCGCGGTTTCCGCAAATCTCGAGGAATAAAGAAAAACCCCCGAGGGTCATAATGACCCCCGGAGGCGCTCAGGAACAGCCTCACTGCTGACTGAGAATCTTGTCGAGTTCCTTCCGCTGCTCGGCGACCTGATCCTTCATGATCGGCTTCAGCGTCTGCGTATTGGGCAGAATGACACCGTTCTTCAGGAACTGCGCACAGGCCGGGCCACCGAAGGCCGCCTGGTCGGGCCAGCGCTGGTCGAGCGCCGCAACCTGCGTGCCCTCCTCGATGGCGTCGAGCTGACCCTTCGAGACGTTCCAGCCGATCGTATAGACCTGCCCGGTCCGGTTCAGGCTCTTGATGGCGCGGTCGGCGTGCTCGGCACCGATATCGACGTTCTCGATGAACTGCACGTCAGGATTGGCCGACAGGAACGTGCGGTAGGCGTCGTAGGTCTGGCCGGGGTCGTAGCTGACGTTCAGCCCGTTCTCCTCGGTGGTGACGAACTTGGCGTCGGGAATGGCGGCCATGATGGTGTCATGGAAGCCCTTCATGCGGCCCTGGGCCCAGAACTGCGTCGGGTCGCCGCCGGAGACGGCGAACACCTTCAGGTTCTTGTTGTTGGCCTTCATCCAGTCTAGGACGATCTGACCGGCGGTCTGACCTTCCTTGATCGGGATCTGGGTGAAGTTGGTGAACTCGTGGCCGCGCGAGGTGACGCCCGACGTGAACACCGGGATGCCCTGATCCATCAGCTTGTTGACGATGGCGGTGGTGGAATCGGAGCTCACCGGCTCGATGCCGATGCAATCGATCTCGCCGGCCGCGAGCTTGGCCTCGATCTGCGACACCTGCTGGTTGGCGTCGGTCTGAACCGGGGCGATGGACGCACAGGTCATGCCGGGCAGGATCGCCTGGCCCATCTTGCAGCCGGTCTGGAAGCCGGCGGCAAACTGCGGCGAGAAAAGCGGGATGCCCGAGGCCTGATACGAGAAGACGTAGTTGATCGGCTGGCCTGCCTTGAGCTTTGCGGCAATCCGGTCGGCGAGCTTGAAGGTGCCCCAGTCACGCTTGACGGTCAGCGGCGCGCCATCGACCTTCTCGCCCGTGGCCGGAATCTGCGACTGACTATCGTCGGCAAGGGCGCAGCCCATACCGGCGATCAGAGCGACCATCGCCAGGGTAAGTTTCCCATTCAGATGCATTTCTCATTCCTCCCAAAACTCGGCTTTTGCGCCGGTTGACGTTTGTCCTTCTGGATTTCTCAGCGGGACAGGACTTTCTCGCTGCGATAGCCGTTGACCACGTCCTCGATCACCTCGATGCCGAGCCCGGGACCGGTCGGCGGATAGACCCAGCCGTTGACGTGCTCGAACGGCCGCGTGACGAGGTCGTGCTGCATCGGATTGCGCAACGGCTTGAACTCGAACAGCTTGCACGACGGCGAGTTGAACGAGATCGCCAGACTGGCGGCCGTAACGATCGCCGAGGACCAGGCATGCGCGTTCGCCTGACGGCGGTAGAACTCGCAGCGCTCGGTGATTTTCTTGAAGCCAGTGATGCCTTCGGCGCGGCCCGGATCGACGCCGACGACATCAACGGTGCCGGTGGCGAGCACGCGCTCGAACTGCTCCAGCGTCCATTCGCGCTCGCCATATGCGATGCGAGTCGTCGTCTTAGCCCGGAGGTTGGCATACCCTTCCGGATCCCATGCACCCAGCGGCTCCTCGATCCAGGCGAGGTTGTATTCCTCCATCGCCCTGGCGCGGCGGACCGCGTCGGTGACATCCCATTTGATGTTGATGCCGTTGTCGATCATCAGCATCTTGTCGCCGAGCACTTCGCGCATGGCCTTGACGTAGGCGACGTCGCGGTTGTGATCGTAGCCGAGATTGGCGTTGCCGCGCTTGCCGAAGCCGGTCTTCAGGCCCTGCAGGCCCGTCGACACCCACTCGGCCGTTTCCGCCGCCATGTCCGGAATCGATTCGTAGTGCGCGTGGCAGGATGCGATCGCCGGCAGCTTTTCGTGCGCCGGGCCGCCGAGCAGATCGAGCACACTCTTGCCGAGCGCCTTGCCTTTCAGATCCCAGAGCGCAATGTCGATCGCGGCGGTGGCGTAGGACGCGATGCCGCCGTGATAGCCGTACCACCAGGCCTGCTGCTTGTTCTGCCGCCACAGCGTCTCGGTCTGCACCGGATCCTTGCCGACGAGATTGGGCGCCATGCCTTCAATGATGGCCTTGGCGGCGAAGTTCGCCTCGGGGAACTGCGTGATCGACTCGCCCCAGCCCACCTGCCCGTCGTCGGCAGTGATCTTCGCGAGACACAGGTGCCTCAGCGCATTGAAGTCGTTGGGCTCCGGGTAGCTGACCGGAATAGCTTCGACCTTGGCGATCTTCATGTACGCGGATTCCCTTAACCGATCGCGCCGCGGAAAAGCGGCATGCCTTCGACGCCGACGTCAACCTCGATGAGCCGGCCGGACATTGCCCCGCCGGAGACGTCGAACGGGCCCATGTCGCAGCAGAAAAGCTTGCCGCCCTTGCCGAACACGCAGTTGAGGATGGTGCCACCGGTCTCGAGGAAGTCGAGGTGCTTGCCGTTCGGGTCAAACACGTCGACGCCGCCGCCGGCAACCGCGGTGATCCAGAGGTTGCCCTTCACGTCGACCTTCAGGCCGTCCGGTATGTGGCCCTCCGGCATCCTGCAGATCACTTTCTTGCTGCCATCCAGTTTCCGGCGCACGACGTTCAGCGTGTACGACTCGACCCAGACAATGGAACCGTCGGCTTCGGCGACGATGCCGTTCGGATAGACATGGTCGAGTTCCTCGACGATCTTCGCCTTGCCGTTCTTTTCAACAACGACGATGCGGCCGACGTGCGGCTTAGTGTCGGGCGCCCAGTCGCCGGAATCGGTGAACCAGAGGCGACCGTCGGGCGCGAACGTAAGGTCGTTCGGCCCGTCGAACTTCACGCCATCGGCCTCGGTCACCAAAATTTCGATCTTGCCGTTGGGCGATGTCTTCTGGATGGACGGCGGACGCTGCGCTTTGGCCTTCCAGGCGCCGATCGTCGCGTACTGCGTCGAATAGACGGCGCCGTCACTCCCCAGCATGCAGGCGTTCGGACCGCCGCCAACGGCAGCATAGACGCTCGCCTTGTTGGTCTTCGGGTCCCACACTCCGATCGATTCAGCATAGGAATTGGCATAGATGATGCGCCCGTCATCGAGCTCATAGGGTCCCTCGGGGTGGCCGAGACCCGTCGTGCAGACCTTGATCGGCTTCTTCATCGCACCGCTCCCTCGACACTCACCATGTCACCATGCCACCCGTGAAATTGATCGACTGGCCGGTCATGTAGCCGGCGTCGTCGGACAGAAGGAACCAGATCAGGCCGGCGCATTCATCCGGCGATGCGGCGCGGCCAAGCGGCACCGCCTTGTTGCGCGCGCGGCTCAACTCGGCGACGTTGGTGCCGCGGGCGGCGGCGACCTTCTCCAGCACCGCATCCTGCATGGGCGTATCGATAATCCCCGGGCAGATCGCGTTCACGCGCACCGGACGGTCAGCCAGCGCATAAGCGAACGAGCGGGTGATCGAGGTGATGGTCGTCTTTGATGCGGCATAGACCGCAGCCTCGATGGTGTTGGCGAGCTTGGCGGAACTCGATGAGAGATTCACGATGGCGCCACCCGGCCGCATGCGCGGGCCGATCTGCTGGCACAGGAAGAAGATCGACTCGGAATTCACCAGCTGGATCCGGCGCCACTCGTCGACGGTGACGTCGAAGATCGGCTTGAGCAGGATGATGCCAGCGGCGTTGACGAGAAAATCGCAGCCATCCGCGGCTGCGGCGAGCTTGTCGCGACCGGCGGGGTCGGCAAGATCGACCGCCATCGTCTCACATCCGGCGGCGCCGCGTTCCTTCAGGCGATCGGCAGCGATGTCGACGGCGAGCACCGATACTCCTTCACGGAGCAGCCGTTCGGTGACTGCACGGCCGATGCCGCTCGCAGCGCCCGTGACGACGCCGCGGCGACCAACGCGATCCCTGGTGGCGGCCAGCGCCAATCCATCCTCCCCATTTTCTATGGCAGCGGCGGCCGTTCCTTCAGCCGTCTCGCTCCAGCAGCACTATATTGAAACGATATCGCATGTCGCAAGCCCTTCTCACATAGTACATGCCGTGCGGCCGTGGGGAACCGAAGCTGTCGCAGTCCCGCAGTCTTCCATCGTTCCACAGGCTTCCGCGTCCCCGGAAAGGCAACGGATCAAATCTCGCCGCTGGCTTGCGAGCAGGACGCCCGCTCGATATGTTTGGAAACGATGCCACCCATCGGCGGACCGTGGACGCTTCACGCGTCCCGCAGTCACCCAGCATTGTTCAAGGAGTGCCATGTCGACGTTGCGCGTTGCGGTTATCGCCGGCGATGGAATTGGCAAAGAGGTAGTTCCAGAGGGATTGAGGGTCGTCGGCGCTGCGGCCAAACGCGCAGGGATCGCGCTTGACTTCGAGCATTTCGACTGGGGTTGCGACCATTTCGCGCGCTTCGGTCGCATGATGCCCGAGAATGGGCTGGAGCAGATCGTTGATCATGACGCTATCTACCTCGGCGCCATCGGCTGGCCGACGGTCCCCGATCACACCGCGCTGTGGACGCTTTTGATGCCAATCCGGCGGAACTTCCGCCAGTACGTGAACCTCCGGCCGGTGCGGCTGTTCAAGGGGGTGCCGACGCCGCTCGCCGGCAAGGAGCCGGGCTCGATCGATTTCCTGATCGTGCGGGAAAACAACGAGGGTGAGTATTCCGAGGTCGGTGGCCGGATGTATCCCGGTACGGAGGACGAGATCGCGGTGCAGGAGGCGATCTTCACCCGCCGCGGCACCGATCGCATCCTGCGTTACGCCTTCGACCTCGCCGCAAAACGCCCAAAACGGAAGCTGACCTCGGCGACCAAGTCGAACGGCATCATCCACTCGATGCCTTTCTGGGACGAGCGCTTCCGCGCCGTCGCCGCGGACTATCCGAATGTCGCTACCGAGCAGTACCACATCGACATCCTGACGGCGCATTTCGTGCGGCGTCCCGAGAGTTTCGACGTCGTCGTCGCCAGCAACCTTTTCGGCGACATTCTCTCCGATCTCGGTCCTGCCGTGACCGGCACGATCGGCATCGCGCCCTCCGGCAATATCAATCCGGAGCGGAAATTTCCGTCGATGTTCGAGCCTGTGCATGGATCGGCGCCCGACATCGCCGGCAAGGGCATCGCCAATCCGGTCGGCCAGATCTGGTCGGGGGCTCTGATGCTCGACCATCTCGGCGCCAAACCCGCCGCGGACAGGATCGTCGCGGCGATCGAGCGCGTGCTGGCGGACGGTTCCGCCATGACCCGCGACATGGGTGGAACGGCCTCGACGGTCGAGATGGGACAAGCCATTCTCGACGCGATCTAGGCAGGCCAAATCACCGGGAGAGCGCCGTGGCCGATATTCCGTTCGTCGATACACACTTTCACCTGCACGACCTGAAGAATCCGAACCTCAAGTATGCATGGCTGGAATGGGACGCGATCCACGGCTTCCTCGGCAACATCGATGCCATCAAGCCGATCCACTACTGGATCGAGGACTACATCGCCGAGATTCGCTTCGCCAACGTTCCCAAGGCAATTCACGTCCAGGCAGCGCTGGGCATTAAAGACCCTGTCGAAGAGACCAAGTGGCTGCAGGCCTTTGCGGACAAGACCGGATATCCGCACGGGATCGTCGCGGAATGCCACCTGCAGGATGCGGACGCCGAAGCGGTTCTCGAGCGGCAGATGCAGTACGCGAATGTACGCGGCATCCGCGACTTCGGCCGCGGCGACTACCTGATCGATCCAGCGTGGCAGGCCGGCTTCAAACTGCTCGAACGGCACAACCTCGTCTATTGTCTCGACACGCGGCCCGAACTCTTTCCCCAGGTGCTGGCGCTCGCGAAGAAGGTGCCGGGCACGATAATCTGCATCGATCACTGCGGCTTCCCGCGCGAGCGGACACCGGAGTATTTCCGCATGTGGCGGGAGGGCCTCACCGAAATGGCGAAGGCCGACAACATCTGGATGAAGATCTCCGGCCTCGGCATGGGCGATCATCTGTGGACGGTCGAAAGCATCCGGCCGTGGGTGATGGGATGCATCGAGGCATTCGGCACCGGCCGCGTCGTCTTCGGCACCAACTGGCCCGTCGACCGCATGTTCAGCTCGTATCCCGACGTGATCAACGCCTACGCCGAGATCATCAAGGGGTTCAGCACGACGGAAAAGAGCGCGATGTTTTCCGGCAACGCCGAGCGACTGTTCCGCATCTGAGAGCGCATGCCATGACAGACACGACCCTGAACGCGGTTACCGGCGTCCATCACATCGGGATGAGCGTCGCGAGCATCGACCGGGCGCTGGCCTTCTGGGAAAAATTTCTCGGCAAGCCGGCGCGCTGGCGGACCATGCTCGACAAGCCCTACCTCGGCCGCCATGTCGGTTACCCCGGCGTCCGGATCGACGCAGCGTTCGTCGACCTGCCGGGCGGTGGCGTGATCGAGCTTCTGGATTATCAGACCGACAAGCAGACCAGCTCAGACGCGACTGCCAATCCCGGCAACGTCCACCTGTGCCTCGCGGTCTCCGACTGCCGTGCAGCCTGGGAACGCGCGGTCGCCTGCGGCGCGCGGCCGATCGTGCCGGAGGGACCTGTCGAGGTGACTCATGGACCGAACTCAGGAGCCCGCGCCGCGTACCTCCGCATCCATGACGGGATCACGCTCGAGTTTCTGCAAGCACCGCCGCCGAAAAACTGAAGGGAGGAAGAACCATGATCAAGCGGGTCAGCCTCGTCCGCCGCAAGCCAGACTGGACGCATGAAGCTTTCATTGCCCACTGGATGGGACCGCACGCCGAGATCGTGAAGCAGTTGCCCGGCCTGCGCGGCCTGCGCTTCGGCGATACGCAACGTTGGCAGCCGGAGGGTGCTGCCTGGGACGGCATCGGCGAACTGTGGTTCGACAGTATCGAGGCGGCGGAGAAGGCATTCGCCACGGAACCGCATGCCAGCCGCCTTAAGGCAGATCGCGCGCATTTCCTTGGTGAGGGGCAAGCGGCGTTCGTCGAAGAACACACGGCCGTCAAGCCGCCGCTGTAGCCGAAACGAGTGCAGAGGGAGCGAACCATGGGCTTCAACCTGGCATCCGGACTTGAGGGCAAGGGCGTCCTCGTCACCGGCGCCGCCGGCGGCATCGGGCGTGAAGTCGCGCGCGCGTTTGCAGCCGCTGGTTCGCGTGTCGCCGCGATCGATTTGAAACAGGAAGCGGTCGACGCCGTGATCGCGGAATGCGAAGGCGGGCCGCATCTCGCCATCGGCTTCGATCTCCGCAAGTTCTCCGCCCTCTCCGGTCTGCTCGCCACCGCGCGCGATGCATTCGGCCGGCTGGATGTGCTTGCCTGCGTCGCCGGCGCCCTCGTCCGCCGCGCCCAGGTTGACGACGTGACCGAAGCCGACTGGGACCTGCAACACGACGTCAACCTCAAGTCGGTGTTCTTCCTCAATCAGGCCGCGGGAAAGCTTTTCCGCGAGCAGGGTCGCGGCGGACGTATCATCAACTTCACCTCCCAAGGATGGTGGAGCGGCGGCTACGGCGGCTCGGTCGCCTACGCCGCCAGCAAGGGCGGTGTCGTCTCGATGACGCGCGGTCTGGCGCGAAGCTTCGCCAAAGACAAGGTCACCGTGAATGCGGTCTCTCCGGGTGCGGCGGATACCGCGATGATGCGCAGCGGCATGACCGACGCCGCGCTTGCGGCGACGATTGCGCAGATTCCGCTGGGATACATGTCGGAACCGGGCGAGCTCGCGGGCACGGTGCTCTTCCTCGCTTCCGACCACGCCAGCTACATCACCGGCGCGACGATCAACGTCAGCGGCGGATGGCTGATGTACTGAGGCAGAAGGAGCACGCGCATGGCGGGCCAATTCACCGGCAAGGTGGCGGCGGTTACGGGCGCCGCCCGCGGTATCGGGGACGCCATCGCGGAGCGCCTGATCGAGGAAGGTGCCCGGGTCTTTTCGCTCGACCTCGGTGAACCCGACGAGCGGCGCGAGGGTGTGGTTTATCTCAAGGCCGACGTTTCGAATCCCGACAGCGTCGCCAAGGCGTTCGCAGCGATCGACGCGGATGCCGGGCAGATCGATGTCCTGGTCAACAATGCCGGCGTGCAGCGGGTCAACCTTGCCGAGAACATGCCGGTCGCGGACTGGCACCTCGTGCTCAACACGCATCTCACCGGCATGCATCTCTGCTCAGCCGAGGCAATCCGGCGCATGCGCGCGCGCGGCAAAGGCGGCGCCATCGTCAGCATCGCTTCGGCGGCGGGCATCGTCGCCATCCAGGGACGCGGACCGTACAGCGCCGCCAAGGCCGGCATCGAAAGCCTGACCCGGGTCTATGCCGCCGAGACGGCGATGGCCGGAATACGCGTCAACGCCGTCGCCCCCGGCTCGACGCGCACCAAGCTGATCGAGCAGGGCCTACGCGACGGTTCCATACGGTCCGACTGGCAGATTGAGCGCATCCCGATGGGCCGGCTGGCCGAGCCGCGCGAGATCGCTGACCCGGTCGTTTATCTCGCGAGCGACAAGGCGAGCTACATCACCGGCCAGACCATCGTGGTCGACGGGGGTTGGACAATCCAGGGCATGGTGCACATCGCGGACTGGCTGAAGCCCGAACTCGCCGGCTGACGATGGCTGCCACCTCGGTTCCCTCCCGCTTCAACATGGCGCGCTTCTGTATTGGCCGCGCGGCGGCCGTGCATCCCGACAAGACCGCGCTGATCGTTGTCCGCGACGCCAATGCCCCGATCGAGACCGCCGAACGCTGGACCTACCGCGAGCTCGACGCGGCCGTGCGCAGCATCGGGGCGGCGCTCCTCGCACGCGGGCTGAAGCGCGGCGATCGCGTTCTCATCCGCCTGCCGAACGGAAGCGACTACGCCCTCGCCTTTTTTGGCAGCATCGCCGCGGGGCTGGTTCCGATTCCGGCATCGCCCCAGCTGACGGAAAGCGAGGCGCGCTACCTCTGGGAGAACTCTGCAGCCGCGACGCTGATCGCGACACCGGAGCTTGCGATCTCCAACGCCGCCAACTTAATCGACGCCGGCGAGCTGGCGATCATGCGCACATCCTCTCCGGACGCGGACTACGCCGATACCGGTGCCGAGGAGCCAGCGTTCCTCATCTACACCTCCGGCACCAGCCGCCATCCGAAGGGCGTGCTCCATGCGCAGAGAAGCGCCTGGGGCCGGCGACCGATCTACGACGGCTGGTACGGAATTTCCGCCGACGACATCGTGCTGCATGCCGGCGCGTTCAACTGGAGCTATACGCTGGGCGCGGGACTGACCGACCCATGGGCGAACGCGGCGACGGCCGTGCTCTACACCGGGCCGCGCGACGTTGCAGTGTGGCTAAAGCTTCTCGGCACGATGGGCGCCACGCTTTTCGCGGCGGTGCCGTCTCTCTACCGGCAGATCCTGAAGTACGGAGACTTTGCGAGCGCCGATCTCAGCCGGCTGCGCCACGGACTCGCCGCCGGCGAAGCATTGCCGCCTGCGATCCTCGAAGAGTGGCGGAAGGCGACGGGCCTCGAGATCTACGAGGCGTTCGGCATGAGCGAATGCTCGACATTCATCTCGACCCGGCCAGGCACGCCGATCCGACCCGGCAGTCCGGGCAAGGCCCAGCATGGCCGGCGGATTGCCGTGCTCCCGATCGACGGCGACACCACGCCCCTGCCCGCCGGCAAAACCGGGCTGCTCGCGATTCACCGCGACGAGGCAGGCCTGATGCTGGGCTACTGGCGCCTGCCGGAAGAAGATGCCGCCACGTCGCGCGGCGACTGGTTCACCGGCGGCGACCTCGTGACGATCGATGCCGACGGCTATGTCTGGCACCGCGGGCGTGCAGACGATGTCATGAATGCGGGTGGTTATCGCGTGTCGCCGGTCGAGGTGGAGGACGCGTTCGCCGACCATCCTGCCATCGCGGAGATCGCGGTCACCGAGACCGCCCTGCGGCCGGGGGTGAGCGGCATCACGGCGTTCGTCGTGTTGCGTGC
>CAYOUO010000349.1:0-3795 GCA_964407155.1 uncultured Hyphomicrobiales bacterium
TGCGCGACCGGTTCCAGTGCCAGTACTGCGGCTGCCGCGACGACCTGACCTTCGACCACGTCATCCCGCGTTCGCTCGGCGGCCTCACGACCTGGGACAACGTGGTCGCCGCGTGCTCGGCGTGCAATCTCCGCAAGGGCGGTCTCACGCCGCGCGATGCGCGCATGTTCCCGTCGCACATGCCCTTCCAGCCGACGGTCGCCGACCTGCACAACAATGGCCGGCTGTTCCCGCCGAACTACCTCCACGAATCGTGGATGGACTATCTCTACTGGGACTCCGAACTGGAGCCGTAGCGGCTTCTTCGGCTCAGGCCTGCCGGCGCAGTGCGCCCCATCCGGCGACCGCCGTCAGCACCAGCGCGACCAACGCGTTCCAGCCGGCGAACGACAATCCCCATCCTGACGGAAACCGCCAGCTTGCGGTCGTGCACGACACGACGCGGATGTTCTGCAGTTGCTTGAGCAGGTCTTTCGTCGTGGTGGCTTGACCTGCCGCACTCTGCCCGCAGTCGGTCGGTCCCGGCCACCAGCCCCATTCCGCTCCGGCGTGATAGCCGCCGAGGTAGAGGTCGTAAAGGAAGACCAGTGCCGTCAGCGCGAGCAGGCCGCGGACGAGCCATCCCGGCGCTCGCGCCAGCACCGCGATCACTGCGAGCAGCGCCAGCGGCACGCCGACGTAGTAGGGGACGCGCTCTTCAAGACAGAGCTTGCATGGCACGTAGCCGCCGATGAGCTGGAAGCCCCACGCGCCGAGGATCGTGGCGAGCGCGAGCAAGAACACGAAGAGGGGTGGGAGGAGCTGTCGGCGCATGGCGGGCATCGCTTAAAGGAAATGCTTCGCCACGAAGAGTAAAATGATTGCGATGATCACCACTGCGGCAAGTTGCGCCAGGCGCTTCTCCAGGAAATGGCGGATCGGCTCGTCATAGCGCTGGATGAGCCAGCCAAGCGCGAAGAAGCGCGCGCCGCGCGCCAGGATTGCCGAGACGATGAAGAGTGCGAGATCGACGTTGGCCGCGCCCGACAGGATTGTCACGACCTTGATCGGCGGCAGATGGGCAACGCCTGAGGTGATGAGAAGCAATAGCACGGCGTTGTGGCTCGCTGCGGATGACCGGAGCGCCTCGAACGCATCGAGCTTGCCGTAGAATTCGAGGATGGGCCGCGCAACGGCGTCGAATGCGTAGTGGCCAATGTACCAGCCGACGATGCCGCCGAGCACCGATGCGACCGTCGCCACGGTTGCATACCGCCACGCCCGCTCCGGCCGCGAAATCACCATCGGCACGAAGAGCACGTCGGCGGGAATGAGAAACACCGAGCTCTCGACGAAAGCGATGATGGCGAGCCAGATTTCCGCCGTCGGCCGGCCGGCAAGGCTCATGGTCCAGTCGTAGAGGCGGCGCCACATCGGCGCCTGTCTAAAGGCGCCTCCGCGGAGTGTCAAAACGGTGCGGCCGATTGACCGCGCCGCCGCTGGCCCATATACGCGGGCCCGGTGGTCCTGCCCCTGTGGCGGAACTGGTAGACGCGGCAGACTCAAAATCTGTTGCCCAAAAGGCGTGCCGGTTCGAGTCCGGCCGGGGGCACCACCGCCGGCTCCGTCAGCCCGCCCGCGGAGGAACCGGATCGAGGCGAAGCGCTTATTTCCGTCGTGACACTCTCATCCGCCGCCGCTCTCCTCATTTTCGTGCTGCTTTGTGTTGCCGCCGCCGCGGCAGGATCGCTGTTCCGCCCGGGCGCGTGGTACGAGAGCTTGCGCAAGCCGTCATGGCGGCCACCCAACTGGCTGTTCGCGCCGGTATGGAGCGCGCTCTATCTGATAATGGCGATCGCGGCGTGGCTGGTGTGGGAGCGCGCGGGCCTGCCGGCAGCGGCCGGACCGCTCGCATTATGGCTCGGCCAGCTCATTCTGAACGCAGTGTGGACTCCGGTCTTCTTCGGCCTGAAGCGCACGGACCTTGGCCTCGTCATCATCGTCGTGCTCTGCGTCGCCATCGCCGCAACGATCGCGGCTTTCGCTCCGGTGAGCGCGGCAGGCGCGTGGCTGATGGTGCCGTATCTCGGCTGGGTCGCCTTCGCGACGGTGCTCAACTTCGAGATCTGGCGGCTCAATCGCCCGCTTGCGGTGGGTTGAAGCCGCCGCGCAAACTCAGTGACCGCCGCCGGCCGCCGCCGCGCGCTCCGGCCGCTTGGCGAGCGGCACCAGCACCAGCACGGCAAAAAACACCGCCGCGAGGACGAGGAACACGTCGGAGAACGCCATCACCAGCGCCTGCTGCTGGACGAGGTTGGACAGCGTCTTCAGCGCCGCGGACGGGGCGTCCAGTCCGGGATTCGCCTGGAAGCCGGCGGTGAAGTTCGAAAGCTGCTCGACCGCCGTCTGCCGGCTCCAGGTGACGGCCTCACGCAGCCGTTCGAGGTGAAGGTCGTCGCGCTTGTTGAGGAAGGTGGTGATGCCGGCCAGACCGAAGGCGCCGCCGAGGTTGCGCATCAGGTTGAACAGTCCGGAAGCGTTCTGCACGCGCGACGGCGGCAGCGTACCGAGCGCGATGATGCTGACCGGCAGCATCGAGGTCATCAGCGCCACCCCGCGCACCGCCTGCGGCAGGAACAGTTCGCCGAAGGCCCAGTCCTTGGTGATCGGCACCAGTTCCAGGCATGATACCGCGAAGAGGGCGAGGCCGATGCCCATCATCCAGCGCGGATCGACCCGCTGCGCCAGCGTTCCGGCGATGGGCGCCGTAATCATCATGAAGATGCCGGTCACGAACATCGTGTTGCCGATCTCGAGCGAATCATAGCCGCGCACGCGGGCGAGAAACACCGGGTAGAGGAACACCAGTCCGTAGAGGCCGATGCCGAGCGCGAAAGAGAACAGCGATCCGGTCGCGAAATTGCGGTCGGTGAACGCCTTGAGGTCGACGATCGGTTCCTTCGCGCTCAGCGCGCGGAACAGGAAGGCGACGCCGGAGACCGCGGACAGGATCGCACAGATGACGATCGAGCGGTCCTGAAACCAGTCGTTGGTGGCGCCTTCCTCGAGCACGTATTCCAGGGTGCCGAGGAAGACGGCGAGCGTGATCAGGCCCGGCCAGTCGAGGCGGCGGAGCAGCGAGAAGTCCGGCTTGTCGAAATCGACGAGCAGGATGACGGCCAGCGTGACGACGAATCCCGGCGCGACGTTGATGAGAAACAGCCAGTGCCACGAGAACGCGTTGGTCAGGACGCCGCCGATGGTCGGGCCGACCGTCGGGGCGAGCGTCGCGATCAGGCCGACGATCGAGGCGACGATCGCCTGCTGGCTCTTCGGGAAGACCGTAAACGCCGCCGAAAATACTACCGGGATCATGGCGCCGCCGATGAAGCCCTGCGCCGCCCGCCACACGATCATCTGCTCGATCGAGGTGGCGGTCGCGCACAGGATGCTCATCACGGTGAAGCCGCCGGCGGCGATGGCGAACAGGTAGCGGGTCGAAAGCGCGCGCGTGAGATAGCCGGTCAGCGGGATCATCACGATCTCGGCGACGAGATAGGCGGTCTGCACCCACGCGATCTCCGACGAACTCGCCGACAGGCCCGCCTGGATTTCGGCCAGCGACGAGGCGACGATCTGGATGTCGAGGATCGCCATGAACATGCCGACGGCCAGCGCCACGAACGCGGCGACCAGCCGTGGCGTCACCACGGGTTCCGGGCGGGCAGTCTCGGCCATCGACATGGCGCGGTCAGTTCGACAGCGTCGCGACGCGCTTCGGGCCCGTGCGCGTATCGATCGAGGCGACCACCGACA
>CAYOUO010000350.1:0-3542 GCA_964407155.1 uncultured Hyphomicrobiales bacterium
CAGGGATCGACGGTGAGGATCAGCGAGGCGATGCTGAAGACAACGAAGCCGAAATTGTACATGCGCACGCGGCCGAACATATCGCCGAGCCGGCCGAGGCTGACCACGAGCACGCTCGACACGATCAGGAAGCCGAGGATCATCCACAGCAGGTAGAACGAATTGCCCGGCTGCAGCGGATTGAGGCCGATGCCGCGAAAGATCTCCGGCATGGCGATGAGCATGATCGAGGAATCGATCGTCGCCAGCAGCACGCCGATGGTGGTGTTGGAGAGTGCCAGCCACTTGTAGTGCGGCGACGGGCGGGTATCGCTCTCCGGCAGGGTTGCGGCGATGCTCATGACGGATGCTCTCTTCGCCTACGCCTGCTTCGCATCGAGCGCCGCGACGATCTCGGCGGTCGTGCCGGTTTCGCCGAGGCGCGGGAAAATGCGCCGGATGCTGTTCTCGTGCGCGTCGGGATTCATGTCCGTCATCGCGTCGACGGCGAGCGTGACGTTGAGGCCGGCCTCATAGGCCTGACGCGCGGTCGATTCGACGCCGATCGAGGTCGCGATGCCGCAGAGCACGATCTGGGTGACGCCGCGCTTTTTGAGTTCTTCGCCGATATCGGTGCTGGCGAAAGCGCCCCACGTCTTCTTGGTGACGGTGATGTCATCCGTCTGCTGCTTCAGCTCGGGCAGCAGCTCCGCCCAGTCCGGTGCCGGGTTTCCCGTGCGCCGCGGCTGCTCCGTGCGGCCAGGCGCGCCGCCGGTCACGTTGACCAGTACGACCGGAAGTTTGTGCCGGCGGAACGCGTCGCACAGGACCGCGGCGGCGCGCACGACGGGCGCCGCTGCCTCGGGGCCCGCAAAGGCGAGAATGCCCTTCTGCAGATCGATGACGACGAGCGCGGTCCTGGGATCAAGGGCGGTGACAGGCATGGGCGAGGCTTTCTGAGGCTCAGGGTTCGAGGAGTTGGTCGATAAGACGGAGAGCCGACGAGAGTTCCTTCTGCTCGGCGGCATTCAGTCGTGTCTCGATGGCGCGCTTCAGCCAGTCTTCCTTGGCGGCGCGCGTGCGCTTCAGCTCGGCGACGCACGCCTCGGTCAGCGAGAGCACGGTCTGGCGGCCATCGTCGGGATCGGGAGCGCCGGCGATCATCCCGGCCTCCTTCAGCACGGCCACGGTCGCGCCCATGGATTGGGGCCGCACGCCTTCGGCCTGGGCCAGTGCGGAGACTGTGGCGGGCCCGTCGCGCTCGATCCGGAGCAGCACCTTCTGCTGCGACCACGTCAGCTCGCCCGGCGGCACCTCCTCGCGCAGGCGGCGGACGAGTTTCCCCACCGCGCCGCGCAAATCGACGGCAAGGCGGGAGGCGCGGGTGAATCTGGCGCGATCGAGGTCGGCAGTTGTCATACGTCGCGATATAGGAGCGCCGATCTATGAAGGCAAGCTGTGAAGCTTGCCTTCATATTTTTGTCATTGGCAGCGGGGTGGCCGCTCCTGCGAACCTTTGGCAACCGTCATGCCCGGATTTAATTCCGGCCATGACAAATGCTGGCGCGCACCGGTAACCGGAACAATCGCCAGTGTGCGGGAATTGAGCAGGCGACGGCCATGGGTAAGCGACATGCCACCGTTCTGGCTCCAGATTCTGGCCGTCATCCACGTTATTCTGTCGATGCTTGCGGCGCTGCTGGTGACCGGCGACATCTTCGCGAACGGCCGCCGGCAGAAGATGGCGATCATGGATGCCGTCTGGCCGCTGACGACGCTGTATTGGGGACCGCTCGGACTGGTGTTCTACCTCTGGTTCGGGCGCGCCGCGGCGATGGGCATGGACCGATCTCCCGTGCATTCGCGCGGCAAGACGCCCATGTGGCAGGCGACATTCAAGGGTGCGACCCACTGCGGCGCCGGATGCGCGCTTGGCGATTTCGTCGGCGAGTGGCTGGCGTTCGCCACCGGCTTTGCTCTTTTCGGCTCCGTGTTCGCCGGCAAGCTCGTGCTCGCCTTCCTGCTCGCGTATCTCGCCGGTATCGTCTTCCAGTATTTCTCGGTGGTGCCGATGCGGCATCTTGGTTTCGGCCAGGGCGTGGTCGCCGCGCTCAAGATCGATACGCTCTCGATCGCCGCCTACGAGATCGGCATGTTCGTGGTGATGGGACTAACCGCCCTCGCCCTGCCCGACCTCGCGCCGACGACGTGGACCTACTGGTTCATGATGCAGATCGCGATGGTGCTCGGCTTCGCCACCACCTACCCGGTGAACTGGTGGCTCATCCGCCGCGGCACCAAGGAAAAGATGTGATCCGACTCAGGCGTAGTGGTTGGCGATGACCGCCCCGGCGATCTCGTTCGAATCGATGATGCCGACGATGTCCTCGGGACGCGGAATACCCGACGGGCGGTTGACGATGATGGCGGTGGCGCGGTTGCGCCGGTTCATGCGCGTGATGATGGCGTTGAGAATGCTGGTATCGGGCGCCACGACGAAATCGTCCTCGACCAGCGCCGCCAGCGTCTGCCCGGCGTAACGGTCGGGCAGATAGGAGCCGGCGGAGAGACGTGCAACGCCGGCAATGCGCGGTCCGTCCGACACGATGACGTGGGCGTGCGGGCGTTCGGCAAGCTTCGCGACAGCGTCGATCACCAGGGTGGTGACCGGCAGCACGATGAAATCGCGGCTCATCAGCTCGCGCGCCTGACGCACGAGATACATGTTGGTGTGGCGGATAGTCGGGATCGGCCGGCCGCGATGGCGCAGCTTGATCGTATAGATGTTCTCGGCGATGAGCGCGCGGCGCACGCCGGTGGCGAGCGCCACGGCCAGCACCAGCGGCACGATGAGATTGTAGTCGCGCGTCATCTCGAAGATCATGACGATCGCGGTCATCGAGGCGCCGGTCGCGCCGCCGACGATGGCGCCCATGCCGACCACCGCGAACTCGATCACCGAGAAGCCGGCCGCCGGCAGGATGGCCGCGCCGATGGCGCCGACCGCGCCGCCGAGTGTGGCACCGATGAACAGCGACGGCGAGAACACGCCGCCCGAGGCCCCCGCCCCCAGGCTGACGCTGGTCGCCAGCACCTTGCCGAGAAGGAGCGCGACCAGCAGCAGCGCCGGCGTGATGCCGCCGTCGAGAATCGACTGGATGGTGGAGTAGCCGACACCGGCGGTATGCGGCGCGCCGGTGAAGTACTGGAAGCCCATGAACAGCACGCCGATGAACAGCATGCCGATGATGTTCTGGGTATAGGCGTTGCCGGGCAGCGCGGGAAAGAAATCTTCGCACCAGGCGAGCAGGCGGATGAAGGCCCACGAGGCGACGCCGGCGGCAAGACCGAGAATCGCGAAACCGGAGAGCAGCACAGGATTGACCGGGTAGCCGGCGCTGGTCGCGGCTTCCGGCACGAAGAAGGCGGGCGACAGGCCGAAGAGATAGCGCGCGATCGAGGTCGCCGTGGTCGTGGCGACGACCACCGGCAGGAAGGTGCGGTTCGACACCTCCGGAAGCAGAAGCTCGACCGCGAACAGGACGCCGCCGAGCGGCGTGTTG
>CAYOUO010000351.1:0-2511 GCA_964407155.1 uncultured Hyphomicrobiales bacterium
GATGCGCCGGTCGATGCGGTCGGAGGCGCGGCCGATCGGCCACTGCGCCAGCGCCCCGGTCACCGTGAAGATGCCCATGAAGATCGCCGCGTCGCGCTCGGCCAGCCCGACGCCGACGGCGGCGACCGCGCCCAGCGACCAGAAGGCACCGGTCGCGATGCCGGCGACGCTTGCCCCGATCAGGCCGACCGGCGACGAGCGGTAGAGCTTGAGCGGCCGGAAGGCGACGGTGGCGACGGGCGCCGGCTGCGCCTGGCTGGTGAGCGCGAGCGGGATTGCGGAGAGCGACATCGCCATGGCCGATATCGCGAACAAGGTGAACTCGTTCGGCGGCGCCAGCGTCACCATGAACTGGCCGATGGCGAGCGCCGCGTAGTTGACCATGATGTACGACGACATCACGAAGCCGCGGTTGGCATTCGAGGCGCGGTCGTTCACCCAGCTCTCGAGGATCATGTAAAGCCCGGCGAGGCTGCCGCCGAGGAACAGGCGGAACACGATCCACGGCACGAACTCCACCCATAGCGCGTGCGCCAGCATTGCCGTCGTTACGGTCGCGGTGAAGACGGTGAAGGCGCGGATGTGCCCGGACTTCCGGATCAGGTAGGGCGATATGAAACAGCCGAGCACATAGCCGACGTAGTAGGCGGAGCCGACCGCGCCGATCTCGAACTTGCTCCAGCCCAGTGCGCCGGCTCGCAGCGGAATGAGCGTGAGCTGCATGCCGTGGCCGACGATGAGGAACAGCAGTCCCAGCAGAATCGAGAAGAGCGGGCGCAGCGTTGATCGCATCGGTGTTCACCGTCCCCTGTCCGGGAGCGGCCTTGCAATGGGTCTCAGGCGAGGCGCGTTGCCGGCGCCAGTTGCGGACGTCCGAGCGCGGCGAACACGGCCGCAACGATCCCGGCAGTATCGAGGCCGGCGGCGGCGAGCATCGCCTCCGGCTTGTTCTGTTCGACGAAGCGGTCGGGCATCACGAGCGGGCGCAGCTTGAGGCCTCCGCTCTTCTGGCTGGCGTCGAGCGCCCCGGTCTGCGCCAGGTGCTGGAGCACCTGCGCGGCGAAGCCGCCGACCGCGCCTTCCTCGACCGTGATCAGCACTTCGTGATTGCGGGCGAGCCGCTCGATCAGGTCGGTGTCGAGCGGCTTGGCGAAGCGCGCGTCGGCCACCGTCGCCGGCAGACCGTAGGTGTCGAGCTCGTCGGCGGCCTTCAGCGCGTCGGCGAGGCGCGTCCCGAACGAAAGGATCGCGACCTTGCTTCCTTCGCGCAGCACGCGGCCCCGGCCGATGGCGAGCGGCTCGCCCGCGGCGGGCAGCGGCACGCCGATGCCGTCGCCGCGCGGGTAGCGCAGCGAGGACGGGCGGTCGTCGATGGCGGCGGCGGTCGCCACCATGTGCACCAGTTCGGCCTCGTCGGCCGGCGCCATGACCACGAAGTTCGGCAGGCAGGCGAGATAGGTGACGTCGAACGAGCCGGCGTGGGTCGGCCCGTCGGCGCCGACGAAGCCGGCGCGGTCGATGGCGAAGCGCACCGGCAGCTTCTGCACGGCGACGTCGTGCACCACCTGGTCGTAGGCGCGCTGCAGGAAGGTCGAATAGATCGCCGCGAACGGCTTCATGCCTTCGCTGGCGAGCCCCGCGGCGAACGTCACGGCGTGCTGCTCGGCGATGCCGACATCGAACATGCGCTCGGGAAACCGTTTGGCGAAGAGGTCGAGGCCAGTGCCGCTCGGCATCGCCGCCGTGATCGCGACAATCCGGTCGTCCCTCTCGGCTTCCGCGATGAGGGCGTCGGCGAACACGCGGGTATAGGCGGGAGCGGAAGCGGCCGCCTTCGCCTGCTTGCCGGTGACGACGTCGAAGCGCGTCACGCCGTGGTACTTGTCGGCAGAGGCTTCCGCCGGCGCGTAGCCCTTGCCCTTCTTGGTCACGACATGGACCAGGATCGGCCCGTTGCGGGTGTCGCGCACGTTCTTCAGCACCGGCAGCAGGTGCTCGAGATTGTGGCCGTCGATCGGCCCGACGTAATAGAAGCCGAGTTCCTCGAACATCGTCCCGCCGGTCCAGAACGAGCGCGCGAATTCCTCGGTCAGCTTCGCCTTGTCGCGGAAGAAGCGCGGCAGCCAGCCGATCGTGTTCTTGGCGAACTGGCGCAGCCGCCGGTAGGCACGTCCCGAGACCAGCCGCGCGAGGTGCGCCGATACCGCGCCGACCGGCGGCGCGATCGACATGTCAGTGTCGTTGAGAATGACGATGAGGCGCGATTTCAGGTGGCCCGCGTTGTTCATGGCCTCGTAGGCCATGCCCGCCGACATCGCGCCGTCGCCGATGACCGCGATCACGTTGTTCTTGTCGCCCTTGAGATCGCGCGCCACCGCCATGCCGAGCGCCGCTGAGATCGATGTCGAGGAATGGGCCGTGCCAAACGGATCGTACTCGCTTTCCGCTCGCTTGGTGAAGCCGGAAAGCCCGCCGGGCGCGCGCAATGTCCGGATGCGGTCACGCCGCCCG
>CAYOUO010000352.1:0-5487 GCA_964407155.1 uncultured Hyphomicrobiales bacterium
CGCGAGCAGGGCAAGGTCGTCGTGCCTCATGCCGCCGTCGCCCCTGTGAGCGCGCCGGTGCGCAACGCGGCGGGCACATTTCTCGGCGTGGTTTCCGTGGATATCGACGCCGAGAGAATGCTCGCGCTCGCCGGCGACGTCTTCGACCGCGGCACCCGCGTCTATGTCGCGACGGGCCGTGGCGACTACCTCGCCAATCCCGACGCTGCCCGAACCTACGGGTTCGATCTCGAGCAGCCGGCGCGTATCCAGGCGGACTTTCCGGCGCTCGCCCCGCTCGTGGACGGAACCGCCGCGACGCTCGCCGAGCGCGAGCGTTCCTCGAACGGTCTTCTGACCGCGGCGACCGTGCCCTTCGATCCGCTCCATCCGGAGCGCCATCTCATCCTTGCCGCCGAACAGACGGTGTCGGTGCCGTTTGCCCAGATCGCGGCGACGGGCGTGACCATCGCCGGTGTCGCCGGGCTGGTGATCCTGATGGGCGCTGTCATGGCGCTGGTGCTGCTCCGCTTCGTGGTGGCTCCGCTTCGTCGCATTCGCACGGCGGCCGTCAGCCTCGCCGCCGGCCGGCGCGACATCGCGATCGGCCCGCTCGCCGGGCGCAACGACGAACTGGGCGATCTTGCCCAGTCGATCGGCGTCATGGCGGCGGCGATCGCCGAGCGCGAGGACCGCCTGACGGCGCAGGCCGCGGAACTGAAGCGTTCCAATCAGGACCTGGCGCAGTTCGCCTACGTCGCCTCGCACGACCTGCAGGAGCCGCTGAGGATGGTGGGCAGCTATCTCGAGCTGCTCAGCCGCCGCTACAAGGGCCGGCTCGATCAGGAGGCGGACGAATTCATCGGCTTCGCCGTCGATGGCGCCGCCCGCATGAAGCGTCTGATCAATGATCTCCTGGGCTATTCGCGGGCCGGCAACACGCCGCTGAAATGGCAGCGGATCGGTCTCGACGATGTGCTGAAGCGCGTGCTGCTCTCGGTCGATGCGCACCTCAAGGAAGTCGGCGGCACGATCGAGGTCGCTCCCCTGCCGCTCGCGACCTGTGACGCCACGCAGATGGAGCGCGTCTTCCAGAACCTGATCGACAACGCCCTGAAGTATCGTTCGGCGGCGCCGCCGCAGGTTCGTGTCAACGCCATCGCCACCGATCGCGGCTGGGAATTCGCGGTGGCCGATAACGGCATCGGGATCGACCCGCGCTTCCGCGACCAGATCTTCGAGATATTCAAGCGGCTGCATGGGCGCGACCAGTATTCCGGCACCGGTATCGGGCTTGCCGTCGCCAAGCTCGCGGTCGAGCGCCACGGCGGAAAGATCTGGGTCGAGGCCGGGGAAAACGGCGGGTCGGTTTTCCGCTTCACGCTGCCCGAACCGGGGATGATGGAATGAGCGCGGCCATCGAGATTCTTTTGGTCGAGGATAATCCGGCCGATGTCCGCCTCACCGTGGAGGGGCTGCGCGAGGGCCGCATCGCCAACAATCTGAGTTCGGTCATGGATGGCGACAGCGCCGTCGAGTTCCTGCAGCAGAAGGGCCGCTATGCCGCCGCGCCGCGGCCCGACCTCATCCTGCTCGATCTCAACCTGCCCGGCCTCGACGGGCGTTCGGTGCTGAAGTTCATCAAGGAAGACCCGAAGCTCAAGATCATCCCGGTGGTCATCATCACCTCGTCCGGCGCCGAGACCGACATCATCAGGTCGTATGAATCACATGCCAACTGTTTCATCTCGAAGCCCATCGATTTTGCCGGATTTTGCAGCGTCATCCGGTCCATTGAAAACTTTTGGTTTACTGTTGTGCGCCTACCTTAGCGTGCAGCGCGATTGAATGAGTCATGCTTCCGATTGCGACTGTGACCCGTGACCGACGTTGAACCCCGCTCACTTTCCGTTCTGCTCGTCGAGGATAATCTCGGCGATCGCCGGCTCGCGGAAATCGCGCTGCGCGAGGCGGCCGCCGATGCCGGCATCGCCTGCACGGTGAATGCCGCCGACAGCCTCGCCGCGGCGCTGCGATGCATGCATGAAAGCGCGACGCCGGTCGATGCCATCCTGCTCGATCTCGGCCTGCCGGATGCGCACGGCCTCGAGGGGCTGCTGGCGCTGCGCACGGTGGCGCTCGACGCCGCGATCGTCGTCCTCACCGGTCTCTCCGATCTGAAAACGGCGACCGAGGCGCTGAGCAGCGGCGCCAGCGACTACCTGGAAAAGGGCGAGATCCAGCCGCGCACGCTGCTCCGCGCCGTGCGTTACTCCATCGAGCGGCGCAAGAGCGCGGCCGAGCTCGTGCGCATGGCGCACACCGACCCGCTCACCGGGCTGCTCAACCGCCGCGCCTTCTTCGAGCGGCTGGAACTGGCGCTCACCCAGAGCCGCCGCTCCGCGCTCGCCGCCGCCGTCATCCTCTTCGACCTCGATAATTTCAAGGAGATCAACGACGTCTTCGGGCACAAGATCGGCGATCATGTACTGATCGAGGTGACGCGCCGGCTGCGCCAGCATCTGCGCGAGACCGATTCCATCGCGCGCATCGGCGGCGACGAGTTTGCCGTCGTCGCCACCAACCTGCACACGGCAAGCGCGGCCATGGAGATCGCCGAGAAGATTTCCGCCTCGATCGCGACGATCGACGACATCGAAGGCCTGCACGTGCGCACGTCGATCAGCATCGGCATCTCGGTCTTCCCGATGGACAATTCGCCGGCCGACCTTCTCGTCCAGCACGCCGACCTGGCGATGTACAAGTCGAAGGTCAACCGCAACGGTTCGATCAACTTCTTCGACGCGCGCATGGACGCCAGCGTCAAGGCGCGGCACGAGCTCAAGCGCACCATGCCCGACGACATCGCCGCCGGGCGCTTCTATCTGCTCTTCCAGCCGATCGTGAACGCGGGGACCCGCCGCCTCATCGGCGCCGAGGCGCTCGCGCGCTGGCGCGACGCCAGCAATCGCGTCATCGGGCCGGGAGAGTTCATCCCGATCGCGGAGGAATCCGGCTCCATCGGCACGCTCGGCGGCAAGCTGTTCGAGGAAGCCTGCGGGCAGATCCACTCGTGGTCCACGCTCGAGAAGGCGCTGGTGCCGATTTCGCTCAACATTTCCGCCATCCAGTGCCGCGATCCGGCCTTTTCCACACGGCTGATCGCCGTGCTCGATCGGCTCGCGGTTCCGGCGCGCCTCATCAACATCGAGATGACGGAAGCGACCATCTTCAAGAACCTCGAGGTCATCCAGCGCAATCTGGAGACGCTGAAGTCGTACGGCGTCGGCGTCCACATCGACGATTTCGGCACCGGCTATTCGTCGCTCTCGGTGCTCCGCGACCTGCCGCTCGACGCCGTGAAGATCGACCGCAGCTTCGTGCGCGACCTCGGCAAGACGCTCGGCGCCGAGCTCATCGTGCAGGCGGTGGTCGATCTCGCGCGCAAGCTCGGCTTCGCGACCATCGCCGAAGGCGTCGAAAGCGAGGAGCAGGCGATCATGCTGCGCGACATCGGCATCGACGCGCTGCAGGGATACTACTTCTCGTATCCGGTGCCGGGCGCGCAGCTCGCCGGCTGGCTCGCCCGCACCGAGGCCCACCTCGTCGCCTGATGTTTACTTACGGATTCCGCTGATCCGAAGCGCCCTGGAGCTTGTAGCCGGCCGCCTGCAGGAACAGCCTCAGCCGCTCCGGAAACTTCAGCGTCTTGACGTCCTTCGCATCGCACTGGTCGGGGTCGTCGCCGTTCGGGCATGACGGCTCGCCGGCATCGTGCGCGGCGTCCCAGTGTGTGTTCAGCGCCTGCCAGCCATCCGCCCCTTCGCCGACCCTGATTTTCTCGGCCAGCCAGCCGGCGAGGAAGCCGGGCGACTTCCACTGCTGGTCCGGGTCGATGTTCGCCTCCAGAACCTTCAGCCAGGCGCGGTGCGCGTCGAGGAATTTCGGATCGGTGGTGAGATCGATCACGTTCCCGGCCTTGACCGTATAGATCACGCGCGGCGCGGCGCTGCAGGCCGTGCAGTCGAAGCGGTTGATGAAGTTCCCGTCCACCGCCACGATCTCCGCCAGGCCGTCGCCGTTGAGGTCCTGCAGGTAGCCGCCATCGCCGTTGAAGTCGCCGATCGGAATGGTGACCCACTGGCTGCCGACTTCCTCGGCAACGATCACGCTCGAGCAGCAGCCGCCCGAGAAGCTGGAGAAATAAACTTCCTTGTGATGGTTGGTCGGGTCCATCTCGGCGATGCTCGCCACCGCGGCGGGCTCGTCGGTGTCGGAGCCGATGCCGGTCGCTTCCAGCACCGGCTTGCCCGCAACGGTGATCGTCAGGATCGGCACGTCGACGTCCGGGTCGATGTCCGGCCGGCGCGTCATCGTGATGGTCGCGGTGAGGTCGCCGTCGCTGACCGACGCCGTCTTCGCGCCGGGTGCAAACTGCGTCGTCGGGTAGGGGTTGGGCGGCACGAGCGAAGCCGCGTCGCCGGTATCCGGTGCGCTGGTTCCCGGAGCCGGTATGGTTGGCATGGCCGTACCCGGCGCGGCCGTGGCCGGCGCCGTTGTGGCGGGGGCAGGGGCCGCCGGCTGCGGCGCGGCGCTGACCGGCGACCAGGCCATGGCGGCCGCCAGAAATGCCGCGATGGCCGCGGGCAGGACTTTCGCGATTGTGGTCAATCAATTCCTCCGGTCGGGGCGCACCTTATCGTCGCTCCTGCCACCATGAAACAACAAGCCGATAACCGGCAGACGCAACTGGCGCCGGGGCACGGCGAAGGCTAGTTTCCGGCGCGAACGAGGCGAAAAGCGGACGATCCCCATGGCTCAAAGCTATCTGAAGACGGTGCGTATGAACCTTGCCCGCACGCCGGAGCATCCGGAAGGCAGCGACCGCCACTACTATCGCTTCACCGCGCCGCTGACCAACGACGGCCGACTCGATCCCGAGGCGTGGAAAAAGGTTCGCGACAAATGCCGCGTGGTGCGCTTCTGGGACGGCGAGGAAGAGGTCGGCCACGTCGTCCATCGGCCGGGCGGGACGTGGGCGTTCCGTTTCGACATCGAAGGCGGCGACGAGAGCGAGTCCGGCTACCGGCTCGGCGACCACAGGTTCGACATCGGCGAGTACGTCACGATCACCGACGAGGACGGTGGGCAGAACACGTTCTGGGTGGCTTCGGTGATCGATGCCTGAATCCACCCCGGGCCGGAAAGCGACGGCCGGCCGCCTCATCGCCGAGGCGCTGGTCAATAACGGCGTCAAGCGCATCTTCTGCGTGCCGGGCGAGAGCTACCTCGCGCTGCTCGACGCGCTCTATGACACCGACATCGCCGTCACGGTCTGCCGCCACGAGGGCGCCGCCGCCTTTGCCGCCGATGCCTGGGGCAAGCTCACTGGCACGCCGGGCGTCGTGATGGCGACGCGCGGCCCGGGCGCCACCAATGCTTCCGCCGGCGTCCATGTGGCGCGGCAGGATTCCACGCCGCTCATTCTGTTTCTCGGGCAGGTCGGGC
>CAYOUO010000353.1:0-8634 GCA_964407155.1 uncultured Hyphomicrobiales bacterium
GAGGACATGCTCCCGGATGGGGTCTACACGTATTTCCGGGTCGGCATCGCGCCCGACGGCAAGTGGAAATACTTCACCGACGACAACTAGAGCAATTGCAGGAAACGTGGCTTCCACTTTTCCGTCCGAAATTGCGGCGTCGAAAATCTAGGCGCGCGGCAGCGCCTCCTGGAAACGGACCGGCCGCCCGTGTGACGGCGCGACGAGTTCGCCTTCCCACATGATGCGCGCGCCCCGCACGACGGTGCCGACCGGCCAGCCGACGACGGTGTCGCCGTCATAGGGCGTCCACGCCGCCCGCGACGCCATCATGGTGTCACGGATGGTCACGCGCCGCTTGAGATCGACGATCGTAAAATCGGCGTCGTAGCCCGCGGCGATCCGTCCCTTGCCTGCGATCTGGAAAAGCCGCGCCGGTCCCGCCGAGGTGAGATCGACGAACCTTTCCAGACTGAGGCGCCCGGCTGCAACGTGGTCGAGCATGACCGGGACCAGCGTCTGCACGCCGGGCATGCCGGACGGTGACTGGGGATAAGGCTTTGCCTTTTCGGCCAGCGTGTGCGGCGCGTGGTCGGAGCCGAGCACGTCGGCGGTTCCGTCGGCCACGGCCTGCCACAACCGCTCGCGATGGCGCGCTTCCCGAATTGGCGGATTCATCTGCAGCCGGGTTCCCAGCCGGCCATAAGCGGAGGCATCGAACGTCAGATGCTGCGGCGTCACCTCGACCGAAACGGCATCCTTGTGGTGCCGGATGAAGTCCATCTCCTCCGCCGTCGAGACATGCAGCAGATGGACGCGCGCGCCCTCTTCCTCCGCGACCCGCGTCAGGCGCTCCGTCGCCTTCATCGCCGCCTCGACGTCGCGCCAGACCGGATGCGAGGCCGGGTCGCCGGCGACCCGCTCCGACAGCCGCGCGGTGAGCCGCGGCTCGTCTTCGGAATGCACCGAGACGCGCCGCCGGGTCCGGCTGAGCACGGCTCTCAGCCCTTCGTCGTCCGCGACCAGGAGATCGCCGGTCGAGGACCCCATGAACACCTTGATCCCCGCCGCGCCCGGCAGCCGTTCCAGTTCGGCGACGTGGGGCGCGTTGGCGTGGGTGGCACCGACGAAAAAGGCGAAGTCGCAGTGCATGCGATCGCGTGCCCGCCGCACCTTGTCGGCCAGCGTTTCGGCACCGGTCGTCAACGGGTTGGTGTTGGGCATCTCGAACACCGCCGTCACGCCGCCCATGACGGCCGCGCGCGAACCGGTCTCGAGATCCTCCTTGTGCTCGGCGCCCGGCTCGCGGAAATGCACCTGCGTGTCGATTACACCCGGAAGGATATGCAGCCCGGTGCAGTCGACCACCTCACCGGCCGAAGCCGCGCCGAGGGCGCCCAGCGCCGCGACGCGGCCGGCGGTGACGCCGATGTCGCGATGACCGATGCCGTCCTGGTTGACGACGGTGGCGTTCCGAAAGACCACGTCGAACGTCTCGGCCACCGCCCAACATCCTTGCCCTGAAGCCCGCCCCCGCTTACGTAAGCGGCAGGCGGGTTGCAAGCGAAAGTGCCATGAGCCAGGGCCAGATCACCGAACTTTCCCGGCGCGGGGTCGTGGCGATTCACGGCGCCGACGCCGTGACCTTTCTGAACGACCTCGTTACCTCGGATGTGCCGGAGCGGATTGGCGGCGCCGCGTTTGGGGCGCTGCTCAATCCACAGGGCAAGATTCTGTTCGACTTCCTTGTCGTCCGCACTCCCGACGCCTTCCTGTTCGACCTTCCCCGCCCATCGGCGGCCGAGTTCGCCAGACGCCTGACGTTTTACCGGCTGCGCGCGAAGGTGGAGATCGCCGACGTCTCTGCCGAACGCGAAGTCGTCGCGGCCTGGGGCGGTCCGGATGCGCCGATACTCGACGGGCCGGTCTACGTCGATCCCAGGCTGCCCGAACTTGGCTATCGCGCGATGGTGCCCGAAGGCGCCGACATGGCGCCCGATTATGCAGAGGCGCGAGCTGACGCCTACGATGCGCACCGCATTGCCCTCGGCGTCCCCGAAGGCGGCGTCGATTTCTCCTATGGCGATGCCTATCCCCACGATGCGGGCATGGACCAGCTCGCCGGCGTCGACTTCAGGAAAGGCTGCTACGTCGGACAGGAAGTCGTGTCGCGGATGCAGCATCGCGGCACTGCCCGCCGCCGCTTCGTCACGGTGTCCGCCGCAAGCGCACTTCCGGCAGTGGGCACTCCGCTGACCGCGGGCGGCACGCCGCTCGGCACCCTGGGTTCGTCATCCGGGCATGCCGGCCTTGCCCTGGTCCGTCTCGACCGGGCCAGGGCAGCGATCGACGCCGGCACGGTGATCGAGGCTGCCGGCATCGCGCTCACGCTCGCTCTGCCGGGATGGGCGAAATATTCCTGGCCGACGGGCGTTGCCACCGATGCGTAACGCCGCGCCGAAGGGCGAGGCCCGCGTCTGGCAGCGCATGCTCTCCGGCCGGCGGCTCGACCTCATCGACCCCTCGCCGCTCGACGTGGAGATCGACGATGTTGCCCACGGACTCGCCCGCGTTGCGCGCTGGAACGGCCAGACGGTCGGGGCTCATGCCTTCTCGGTGGCGCAGCACACGCTCATCGTCGACGACGTCGCGGTAGCGATGAACCCCGTGCTCGGACGCAGCGACCGCCTCGCGATCATGCTGCACGATGCACCCGAATACGTCATCGGCGACCTGATCTCGCCCTTCAAGATTTTGCTGGGCGGCGAATACCGCGCGGTCGAGGCGCGCCTGCTTTCGGCGATCCATCTGCGCTTCGGCCTGCCGTCCCGGCTGCCCGAGCGCATGAGCGCGATGGTCAAGGCCGCCGATCGCGTCGCCGCCTACCACGAGGCGGTGGCACTGGCCGGGTTTTCGGAAAGCGAAGCACGCCGCTATTTCGGGCGACCGGCGGCCGGCGATCCGTCGAAATTCGATCTCGGTCCGTGGTCGGCCTCGGTTGCGGAACGGCGCTTTCTCAAGCGTTTCCGGGAAATTGAGACGCTTCCCGACTAGCCTGGCGTGACGCCAGACACCGACCCTCCTAAAGTGTGCTGCAACTTTCTGGACCCGCCATGCCGTTCGTCACCGTCTGTCCGCTTTCCCAGGTCGCTGCCACCGTCGCGGCGACCGACGCCAGCCATCTCGTCAGCCTCATCAACATCGGCACCGCGGTCGCACGGCCCGAGGTCATCCTCGAGGCAAATCACCTGTTCCTCGGCATGAATGACATCCTCGCGCCGCAGGAGGGCATGATCGCTCCCGGCAGGGAGCACGTCGAAAGCCTGCTCGCCTTCGTCGCAGCCTGGGACCGTGCGCGGCCGATGGTGGTCCATTGTTACGCGGGCATCAGCCGCTCGACGGCGGGTGCCTTCATCTCGCTCTGTGCCGCACGGCCCGACCGCAACGAGGCTGAGATCGCACGGCGGCTGCGCGTCGCCTCGCCGACCGCGACCCCCAACGCGCTGCTCGTTGCCATCGCCGACGCACTGCTCGACCGCCGCGGACGCATGGTGGAAGCGATCGCGGCCATCGGTCAGGGTGAACTCGCCGCGGAGGGCGTGCCGTTCCGCCTGTCGCTCGAGGGCAGCGGATGAAGCTGCCGCAGCGGCCCATCGAGATCGGCCTCAATGCGGCGATCGTCGCCGTCGCCGATCAGGAGCCGCTGATCCTCGTAGTGAACGGCGACACCCTGCCCTTCGGCCCATTCGATCCCGTCGCACATCGCACGTTCGAAATGGGACTGCGCGACTGGGTGGCGGAACAGACGGCGCTCAAGCTTGGCTATGCCGAGCAGCTTTACACTTTCGGCGACCGTGGCCGTCATGCGCTGCCCGGTGACATCGGTCCGCACCTCGTCTCGGTCGGCTACCTCGCGCTGACGCGCATCGGCGACGAGCCGTCGGAAGCGCTCGCCCGGGCCGGGGCAAGCTGGCGACGCTGGTACGAATTCTTTCCCTGGGAGGACTGGCGCGACGGGCGTCCGGCGATTCTCGACGAGGCCCTGCTGCCGGCGCTCGAGCGCTGGGCGGAAGAGCCGGCGGAACTCACGCTCACCAAGCCGCTCGGTCGCCGCGAACGCGTGCGTCTGGCTTTCGGCGAAGGCGGTCACTGGGACGAGGAACACGCGCTCGATCGCTACGAACTGCTCTACGAAGCGGGCATCGCGGCTGAGGCCGCCCGCGACGGACGCGAAGCAGCGGCCTCGCGCACCATCGCCGCTTCCGGCGTCGCCATGCGCTTCGACCATCGGCGGATTCTGGCCACCGCCATCTCGCGCCTGCGCGCCAAGCTGAAGTACCGGCCGGTCGTGTTCGAGCTGATGGCCGATGCGTTCACGCTCACCGAGCTACAGCACACCGTGGAAGCGATCTCGGGCCGCCATCTGCACAAGCAGAACTTCCGCCGGCTCATCGAGAATGCCGCGCTGGTCGAGCCAACCGGGCGCAGCTCGCAGCCCGGCCGCGGCCGTCCCGCCGCGCTTTTCCGCTTCCGCCGTGAAATCCTGAAGGAGCGCCCGGCGCCGGGCGTCCGCTTCCGGAGCCGGATGTCGGCCTAGGGCTGCGCCTTCCTACCCGCGCACCTATCGCATCGGAACCTGCGCCTCCGCGCGCCACCGGCAGTACGGCAGCAGAAATCAAATTGCTGCCGGGAGTCTCCCCAATTCCCGCCCCATTCGGAAGGTTGACTGAGCCTTGACGGGGCGCGCCACTTTTCTCGGTATTAACCGGTCTTCAAGGTTAATCCCGCATCACTTGGCGTACGGGGCTGGGGCGGACGGGACGGTCCGCTGCAGCTGATGCCGAGTATGCGTGGGGTGTTGCGTGATCGTACGGGGGAAGCGGCGTCAGCCGGTGAGGCGCGGGAAGTGGGCAGTCCGTACCGCGTATGCCGGGCTTCTCGTCGCCCTCACCACGCATGCGGTCGCCCCGCAGGACGCTCTCGCCCGCTTTTCCGCTTACGACACCGTCGCGGCGCGCTGGCAGCTTCGCCTCGTGGTCAATGATGGCCATCGCTATGCCGAGGCGATAACGCCGGCCGACGCAGAGATGGCAAGCGCGATCGGCCGCGCGCCGACGGGTGTCGCCACGTCTTCCGGCCCGATCATCTACGACGGCGTCAATCGTTTGGCGAAATCGGATGCGCTCGTGCCGCATCGCGATGGTTTCGCCGGCTTCTCCGCCGGCGTTCTCGCCGCCGCGGCGCTGTTCGCGCCCGTGGCACCCGCGGAGAGCGACACGGCAACCGGCTTCGCTGCCGCCAGTCCGAAAGCGCTTCTTGCATCTTTCGTCGTGCCCGATGCGGCACCCAAACCGGTGGCGGTTGCCTCGGCCGAGCCGCGTGCCGCGCCGGCGGCGCCGGTAGTTCATGCGTCGCTGACAGCGGTTGCGGCAGCCGTGACCGCCGCGAGGGACGGTATCATCAAGCCGGGTCCGAACGGACTTCTCGCGTACGCCTCGCCCGACGATCCCGCTGCCGCCGCCGAGGAAAAACCCTTTGCCGCGCTGCTCGGCAAGGACAGCCCCATCCTCGATCCCAAGATCGATGCTGCCCATGCCTGGCTGAACGATCCGCTGCCGGCGAGTGCGCGCTCGACCACCGAGGTGAAATGCCTCGCGACCGCGATCTATTTCGAGGCGCGCGGCGAACCGGAAAAGGGGCAGATCGCCGTCGCGCAGGTCGTGCTCAACCGGCTGAAGAACCCGGCCTATCCGAAGACGGTCTGCGGCGTCGTCTACCAGAACGCCAACAAGCGCGACCAGTGCCAGTTCTCGTTTGCCTGCGACGGCATTCCCGACCGTGTCAACGACCCCGACGCATGGCAGGAGAGCCTGACGCTGGCCCGGCGCGTTCTCAACGACGAGCAGGCGATGTTCCTGCCCGACATCGGCGCCTCAACTCACTATCACGCGGTCTACGTGAGGCCGGACTGGGCACGGACGATGCACAAGACCGAGCGCATCGGCGGCCACATCTTCTACAAGACGATCAACGGCGGCTGGAGCTGAGCCCGGGGCCGCCATCTTCTCAGGGACAGAAGATCGCGGCCGCCGCCCGGTACTCAGAACGACCGGATGGGATTGCGTCCGTCCCAATTCAGCGACGCCTTGTAGGCAGGCCCGAAGGCGCCTTCGAACGCGGCGTTGCCTTCGATGAGCTCGATCATGCCGGGCAGGTCTTTCGTGGTGTCCATGTACGCCACCCGCATTCCCATCGGCGCGGTGTCCGAGAACGCGATCTCGTACCCGTCGCGTCGATAACGCTCGACCTCGGCGTCGAAGTTTTCGACGGCGACACCCCAGTGATGGAAGCCGTAGCGGGCCGCCTTCGGTTTCTCGTTGAATACCGACGGCGTATCGTCGTGCTGCTGGATGAGTTCCAGCATCGTCGTGCCGGAATAGGCGACCGCAAGGCTGAAGAGGGGAACGTTTGGCGTGCCGCGATAGACCGCCTTGGCGGGATTGAACCGCGACGCGAGGAACCAGGGTCCGACGCCCATTCGATCCACGTACGTTCGCATCGCGGCTTGGATGTCCTCCACCACGTAGGCCACCTGCGTGATGCTGCCGTACGGTTGACCCGTCGCCATCAGTCCCATGTCTGCTTCCCCCGGTTTTATTATTCTATGACGACATCCAGCCCGAGATCGAGCGCCGGCGCCGAGTGGGTGATCCAGCCCGACGAAACATAGTCGACGCCGGTCTCGGCGATCGCCGCAACGGTGTCGAGCGTGACATTGCCGGACGCCTCGAGCAACGCCCGACCGCCGACAAAGGCGACCGCCGCTCGCATGTCCTCCACGCTCATGTTGTCGAGCAAGACGATATCGGGACGTTCGCTCATGGCTTCGGCGAGCTCCTCAAGCGACGCCACCTCGATCTCGAGCCGCTTGTCCGGTGCATGAGCGCGGGCGCGCCGCACCGCCTCGGCGACGCCGCCAGCAACCGCGACGTGATTGTCCTTGATGAGGATCGCGTCGTAGAGGCCGAACCGGTGGTTGGTGCCGCCGCCGCAGCGCACCGCATATTTCTCGAAGGCGCGCAGACCGGGCGTCGTCTTGCGGGTGTCGAGGATGACCGCGCGCGTGTGCTTCACGCGGTCGACAAGCGCCGCCGTCGCGGTGGCCACACCGGAAAGATGGCAGAGATAGTTGAGCGCGACCCGCTCGGCCGCCAGCACCGAGCGCGCGTTGCCGGCAACTTTCGCCACCGACTCGCCCGGCGCGAGCCGATCGCCATCCGATCGGATCGCGGTAAACGTCACCGACGGATCGATGGCAGCGAAAGCGGCTCGCGCCAGCGGCAGGCCGGAAAGCGTGCCTGCCTTGCGCGTGGCAAACGTCGCGGTTGCCATTGCCGTCGCCGGAATGGTCGCGGCCGAGGTGATGTCTCCCGCGCTGCCGAGATCCTCAGCCAGAGCGACCTTGACCGCGGCCTCGATCAGGTCGGCGGCGGGAGGCGTCAGGTCCTTCATGATGAAAGCTCGGCGGCGCGCGCCGGTGCACCGGCCCGCAGGATCCCTGCGAGCGTGACAAAGGTGCGGTGCCGCCACGCCGGATCGGTCTGCGGATAGTCCGCGCGATAGTGCCCGCCCCGGCTTTCCAGACGCAGCAGCGCCGCCGTGGCAATGATGCGCGCCGCGGTGAGTGCGTTGCGAAACCGCGGCGAGCGGTTTCTCGCCTCCAGCGCCGCAATGACGCCGAGCGCCTTTTCGAGGCTGGCGCGATCGCGCACCACCCCGACGTGATCGGACATCGTGCGGCGCAGCAGCGTCCTGTCGGCCGGGTCGGCCAGCGGCGCGTCGGCATCATTACGGCGCACCGCCTGCGTGATCCGGTGCTGCGGCAGCCGCTCGGCGATGTCGCGCGCCACGCGCGCGCCGAACACCACGGCCTCGAGCAGCGAGTTGGAAGCCAGCCGGTTGGCGCCGTGCACGCCCGTCGATGCGGTTTCTCCGCACGCCCACAATCCGTCCAGCGTCGAGCGGCCCTGGGCATCGGTGAGCACCCCGCCCATGTGAAAATGCGCGGCGGGCGCCACCGGGATGGGCTGCCGCGCCGGATCGATGCCGGCGGAGCGGCAGTACCCGTAGACGGTGGGGAATTCCTCGGCGAATTTTTCACCGATCGCCGTGCGGCAGTCGAGAAAGGCGCCACGTCCGGCGGCGAGCTCGGCATGGACCGCACGCGCCACGACGTCGCGGGGCGCGAGTTCCGCCGCCGGGTGGACCTTCAACATGAAACGCTCGCCGGCACTGTTGATGAGGGTCGCGCCCTCGCCGCGCAGCGCCTCGGTCGCCAGCGGCGCCGGGTCACGCCCGAAGGCAAACGCGGTCGGATGGAACTGCACGAATTCCGGATCGGCGATCACCGCACCGGCGCGCGCCGCCATCGCCAGACCTGCGCCCTCGGCCTCGGCGGGATTGGTGGTGACGGCAAACAGGTGTCCGCTGCCGCCGGAAGCCAGCACCACCGCACGGGCGTGGAATTCCACCGCCGGGCCGCCGTCGTGCGGCCGCGCAAGGATGCCGGTAACGCGCGAGCCGGTGGTGAGAAGTTCCTCGCCGATATAGCCCTCGACCAGCCGGATCGACGGCGTGCGGCGGACGTCCGCCACG
>CAYOUO010000354.1:0-9163 GCA_964407155.1 uncultured Hyphomicrobiales bacterium
CACGGAGCGCAATGCCCGGCGCGTCGCCGAGCTTGCCGGCTTCCCCGACATTCCGGTTTACGCCGGCTGCTCGCGGCCGATGGCCCGCAAGCTGGTCACCGCCGAGCACGTCCACGGCCGCACCGGACTCGACGGCGTCGATTTGCCCGAACCGAAGGTGCCGCTGCAGGAAAAGCACGGCGTGGATTTCATCATCGAGACGCTGCGCGCCGCGGCGCCCGGCTCGATCACGCTCTGCACCCTCGGCCCGCTCACCAACATCGGCATGGCGCTGGTCAAGGCTCCCGACATCGCCCAGCATATCCGCGAGATCGTGATGATGGGCGGCGCCTATTTCGAGGTCGGCAACATCACGCCGACGGCCGAGTTCAACATCTACGTCGATCCCGAGGCCGCCGACGTGGTGATGACGAGCGGCGTCCCGATCGTGATGGCGCCGCTCGACCTCACGCACCGCATCCTCGCCACCCGGCAGCGGCTCGATGCGATCGCGGCGCTGGGCAACCGGGTCGGGCCGGCCGTGGCGGGCCTGCTGTCGTTCTCGGAGCGCTTCGATCTCGCCAAGTATGGCTCGCTCGGCGCGCCGCTGCATGATCCATGCGTCATCGCCTGGCTGCTCAAGCCCGATCTTTTCACCGGCAAGACGGTGAACGTCTCGATCGAGACGTCGAGCCCGCTCACCCTCGGCATGACGGTCACCGACTGGTGGCAGATCACCGACCGGCCGCGCAACGTGAACTATTTGCGCGACGGCAACGCCGACGGATTTTTCGCGCTGCTGACCGAACGGCTGGCGCGTCTGCCGTAGTCGGGCGCCGGATTTGGTGTAGAAAGCGCCGTTCTCTCCCTCGATTCGCGCTCCCGCGCCGCTTTTCCATGCTCAAGGGCATTGCCGCCGGCTTTCTGGCCTACGTGCTGTTTTCCAGCTCCGACAGCACCGTGAAGGCGCTTGGCGACAGCGGCATGCCCATCTTCGAGATTCTGTTCTTCAACATACTGGTCTCGTTCGCGACGTTCGGCTTTGCCAAACCGGCGAGCGAGCCCTGGAGCCACACCTTCCGCATGCACCGGCCGCGGCTTGTGTTCGCGCGGGCGATCTTCGGGCTGGTGGGCAGCCTGACCGGGGCCTACGCGTTCACGACGCTGCCGCTGGCCGAGGCTTATTCGCTGATCTTTCTGCTTCCCACCTTCGCCACCATCTTCTCCATTCCGATCCTCGGCGATCACGTCGGCTGGCGGCGCTCGCTGGCCATTGCTCTCGGTTTCGCGGGGGTGCTCCTGGTCGTCCGTCCGGGCTTCCGTGAGCTCCACTGGGGGCATGTCGCAGCGGCCGTGGCCGCCGTTGCCGGCGCGTTCTCCATGATCACCCTGCGGGTGCTCGGCCCGACGGAGCGCCGCACCAGTCTCCTGGCCGTGCTCTACCTCACCAACCTTGCCGTCGACGGCTTCTTCATGCTGTTCGATTTCCATGTGCCGACGCGCGGGCAGGTCGGCCTTTTCCTCATCGGCGGCCTCTGCGCCGGCTTCGGCCAGATCGCCATGCTTGTCGCCACGCACAACGCGCCGCCCAATCGCGTGGCGCCGACGCAATACAGCCAGATGATCTGGGCGGTGGTGTTCGGCGCCGTCTTCTTCGGCGAGCTGCCGGATGCGGTGGCCTTCGCCGGCATGGCGCTTATCGTGCTCTCGGGCCTGTTCACGTTCCTGCGCGAGGAGCAGCTCTACGGATGGTCGCGGCGCACCTGGCTGATGCGCAACGGGCCGTAGCCGGGCTGTCAGGCCGATTCCGCCGGACATGTCAACGAAACCGTGTCTTGACCGTGCACCGTCCGCGGGCATGTTGCTGGGGCATTGCGCGTTTCTGCGCGGCGGAGGTCGAGATTCCATGCTTCCCACCCGTGGCTTCTTCGGTCGCCGGCTGAGCCCCGAGGACGCGGCGCGCCTGCCGCCGGGCCAGTACAAGGAGACTGGCTTCCCGGTGCTTTCGGCCGGCCCGACGCCGCGCATCGATCTCGCCGGCTGGAAGTTCACGCTCAAGGTCGGCCCGCGGCCGATGAAATCGTGGACGTGGGATCAGTTCAACGCGCTGCCGCAGACGAAGATGCACCGCGACATCCACTGCGTCACCAAGTGGAGCAAGTTCGACACCAACTGGTCGGGCGTGACGGTCGATGCGTTGCTGGCGGATGCCGGCCTGAGCGAGGCGCCGACGCCCTACGTGCTGGCGCATTCCTTCGACGGTTACACGACCAACGTGCCGTTCAAGGACCTCACCGGCGAGCAGGCGATGGTCGCCACCACCTACGAGGATTATCCGCTGACCGGCGATCACGGCGGGCCGGCGCGTCTGTTCGTGCCGCATCTCTATTTCTGGAAGTCGGCGAAGTGGGTGAATGCGCTGCAGTTCACCGAGCGCGACGAGGCGGGCTTCTGGGAGCTGCGCGGCTACCACATCTATGGCGATCCGTGGAAAGAGCAGCGATTCACCGGTGACTGAACCCGCTGCGACCGATGTCGACCCGGCTCCGCCGCGCCTTGTGTGGCGGCAGGCGACCGTCGAGCGCGTCGCCACCGAAACGCCGACGGTGAAAAGCTTCTTCCTGCGCGTGCCCGAGTGGCCGGGCTTCCGTGCGGGCCAGCACGTCGACGTGCGGCTGACCGCGCCCGACGGCTATCAGGCCGAGCGCAGCTATTCGATCGGCTCGGCGCCGGAAGACGATCTGGTGGAACTCGTCATCGAGCGGCTGACGGATGGCGAGGTGTCGGGCTTCTTCCACGAGGTGGTGCAGCCCGGCGATGCGATCGAACTGCGCGGGCCGATCGGCGGCCATTTTGTCTGGGGGCCGGGCGAGGGCAGTCCGATCCTGCTGGTCGGTGGCGGATCGGGCGTGGTGCCGCTGATGTCGATCCTGCGGCATCGCATGAACGTCGCCCCGCAAGTGCCTGCAGCGTTGATCTATTCGGTGCGCCATTCGGAAGACGTCATCTTCCGCGATGAACTCTTCCGGCGGGTCGAGACCGATCCGAACTTCCGCCTCTGGCTAACGGTGACGCGCGAAGCGTCCGTACCGCCGCCCGCGCGCGCCGGCCGCGTCGACGCGGCGCTGGTGGCGGAGGCGCTGGCCGCCCTTGGCGGTGTCATGCCGAGGCGCACGTTCGTGTGCGGGTCGAATGCGTTCGTCGATACGGCCTCGCGGCTGCTCCTCGACATGGGCCTGCCGTTCCCGTCGATCAAGACAGAACGCTACGGCGGCGACCCGGCGCGCGATCCCGCGGCACCGGGGCAGAGAGCGCCCGGCCCGGTCGCGGAAGGGTGAGCTATTTCTTCGCGGCGGATTTGCCGGCCGCCGCCTTCGCCTTCTTCGCCTCGCTCCGCCAGTCGTACTTCGGCCGGTAGCCCAGCACGCGCTCGGCCTTGTCGATCGCGATCAGCGACTCGTTCGGCTTCAGCGGCCGCTTGCGCTTCGTCTTCGGAAAGACCTCGTCGAGCAGGGCGTCGTTGCTTCGCGACATGACCGAGTCCCGGTTGGCGATGGCGAACACATGGGCGCCGGTCAGCTTCGCCTCCAGCGCCAGCCGCACCGCCTCGGCACCGTCGCGGGCGTCGATGTAGGTCCACAGGTTGAAGTAGCGGGTGCGGGCGTCCTTGTCGAAATTCGGGAAGTTCGCGTAGTCCTGCGGCTCGATCACGTTGGAGAAGCGCAGGCCGACGATCTTCATCTTCGGTTCCCATCGGCAATACTGCTCCGCCATCTTTTCGCCGAGCAGCTTCGACAGCGAGTAGGCGGTCTCCGGCCGTTCGATCTCCTCGTCCACCGGCACGTATTGCGGCCCCTTGGGGTAGGGGATGCCGAAGACCGTCTCGCTCGATGCCCAGACCACGTTGCGGATGCCGAGCTGCCGCGCCGCCTCGAAGATGTTGTAGGTCGAGTTCATGTTGGTCTGGAACGTGACGTGGTTGGGCGCGAGGCCGGGCGCGGCGATCGCCCCGAGGTGCACGACGCCGGTGACCTTCTCCACGCGCTCGTCGATCAGCGAGAGCCCGGCCATCGCCTGGCCGAAATCGGTGATGTCGACCCGGCTGAAGGTGACGTCGGTCGGCTTCGGCGGGTTGGAGATTCCGGGCGGAGTCACAAGGTCGATCGACGTCACCTTGTAGCCGCTATCCATCAGATGGCGAACCACGACGCGGCCGAGCTTGCCGCTGCCCCCTGTCACGACGAGCATTGGTATTTTCCTCCTGCCCTGAATTCAGACGACCAGTATGGCCCGGAAATCGTTGACGTTGGTGAGCGTGGGGCCGGTGACCACGAGATCGCCCAGCGCTTCGAAATAGGGGTAGACGTCGTTGCCGTCGAGCGCGGCGTTTATATCGCGGCCGAGGGACCGGCCGCGCGCCAGCGTATCAGGGGTGACGATCGCCCCGGCATTATCCTCGCTGCCGTCGATCCCGTCGGTGTCGCCGGCGATGGCAAAGATGCCGGCTGCCCCGCCCAGCCGTGCGGCAAGGCCGGCGAGAAACTCGGTGTTCCGCCCGCCGCGGCCCTTGCCGCGCACGGTCACGGTGGTTTCCCCTCCCGAAATCAGCACGAGCGGCCCGCTCCCGCGTCGGCGGAGCGCCTCTTCTGCCATGGAGCGGCCGATTTCGCGGGCCTCGCCCTCGATGGCGTCGCCGAGGATCACCGGCGTCACGCCCATCGTCTGCGCCATCGCCGCGGCGGCCTCGAGGCTGCCGCGGGCGGAAGCGATGATCGTGGTGATCGCCTTCGCCAGCCGCGGGTCGCCCGGCTTCGGCGTCTCGTCTATGCCCGCTGCGAGGTACGCGGCGACTGCCGGCGGGAGCGCGATGTGATAGCGCGCGACCACGTCTCGCGCGTCGGCAAAGGTCGAAGGATCGGGCACGGTCGGGCCCGAGGCGATGAGGCTTGGGTCGTCGCCCGGCACGTCCGAGATGATGAGGCTGACGAGCGGCGCCGGCCACGCGGCCGCGGCAAGCCTGCCGCCCTTGATCGCCGAGAGATGCTTGCGCACGACGTTCATGTCGCCGATCGGCGCCCCGGAGGCCAGCAGCGCGCGGTTCACCGCCTGCTTGTCGGCGAGCGTGAGCCCCGGCGCCGGCAGCGAGAGCAGGGCCGAGCCGCCGCCCGAAATCAGGCAGAGCGCGAGATCGTCCGGTCCCGCTGTCTCCGCCAGTGCCAGCATGCGCCGCGCGGCGTCTTCGCCGTTCTGGTCGGGCACCGGATGCGACGCCTCCACGATCTCGATGCGTTTGCAGGGCACTGCATGCCCGTAACGGGTGACGACAAGGCCGGAAAGCGCGCCGCTCCAGTTGTCCTCGACCGCTTTCGCCATCGCCGCCGATGCCTTGCCGGCGCCGAGCACGAGCGTGCGCCCGCGTGGCGGCGCCGGCAGGTGCGGCGGCACGATGTGTGCCGGCAGCGCCGCGGCTATGGCGGCATCGAACAGCGCCAGCAGGAATTGCCGCTCTTCGCCGGGAGAGATTGCGTTCATGCTGCGCGAGCGATGGTCAGCCGAGTTCCCGCAGCCACGGCGGATCGGCGCCGGGCCGCGAAACAGTGATCGCGGCCGCCTTGGCGGCGAAGGACAGCGTCGCCGCGAGATCGTCCGGCGCCAGTTCCGCGACCGCGCGTTTGGTCAGTTTCTCCTGTTGTGCCAGTCGCACCAGCATCGCCGCCATGAACGTATCGCCGGCTCCGATGGTGTCGGCGACCGTGACCTTGAGCGAAGGCACGGAAACCGGCGCCGCCCCGGCGAACGCCGTTGCCCCGTCGCTGCCGCGCGTGAGCACGACCACCCGCGCGCCGAGCTTCCGGTAGCGGTCGGCCAGCGCCGCGAAGGTCGCGCCGGGCGAGAGCCATTCCAGGTCTTCGTCGCTCAGCTTCACGATGTCGGCCATCGTCACCAGCCGGTCGATGCGGGCGAGATAGCCGCTGCGATTGTGAATGAGGGTCGGACGCACGTTGAAGTCGAGCGAGATGACGCGGTCCTTCTGCTCGCGCCGCATCAGCGTCTCGAAGGCCGACCCGCAGGGCTCCGACGCCAGGCTGAATGAGCCGAAGTGCAGCGCCGCGACCGTCCTGGGCAGCGGCGGCAGATCGTTCTCGGTCAGCATGCGGCCGGCGCTGTTCTCGTCGAAGAAGGCATAGCGCGCGTTGCCTTCGGCCAGACTGACGAAAGCCAGCGTGCTCGGCCGCTCGCTGGCGTGGGCGAGGCTGGTGTCGACATTGGCGGCGTGCAGCGCCTGCCGCAGCGTATCGCCGAAGAAGTCGCCGGAGAGCCCGCCGAAGAAGCCGGCCGGCTGCCCGAGCCGCCCGACGGCAACGGCGACGTTGAAGGGGGACCCGCCCGGAAAGCCCGCAAACGTTGCGCCTCCGGAGGCCGGTTGCTGCGGAAGAAAGTCGATGAGGGCTTCGCCACAGGAAACGATCATGCGCGGTGCCTGCTTCTCCCCGGAAAATGCCCACCGCCTGTGGACCGGTGACCGTTAACCAAGTCTCCCAAAAGCCATGTCAATTCAAGGGGATTTTCATGCAAAGTGTCGCTGGTTGGTTCATGCAATGGCTCTGGCTCGGCGGCGGAGTTGATGACGGTTTCCGATAACATCACCACCCCGCCGGGCCTCCTTTTCGAGGCGCCCGGGACCAACATGCTCAAGACATCGGCCGATGACGCTCCGCGCGTGGCGTCGGGCGTTCCGCCCCGGATCGCTCTTTCCGTCCACACCGACCTCGCCGAAATCCGTTCGGAGTGGAGTGCCTTCGAAGCGGTCGCGGCATGCACCGCCTTCCAGACGTTCCTCTGGCACGACGCCTGGCAGCGCCACATCGGCGCCGCGCGCGGCGTTCGTCCCGCTATCGTCGTCGGGCGCATCGGCGGCGACATTCTCTTCATCGCCCCACTCGCGGTCCAGCGCCGCTGGGGCGTGTCCGAGCTGGTCTGGCACGCATCCGACCTCTGCGACTACAACGCGCCGCTCATCGCGCCGCATTTCTGGAGCGTCGTCAGCCGCGACGGCTTTCAGTCCGCGCTCTTTCCGGCGATCAGGTCGGCGGTTGCAAAAACCCGTCGCTTCGACCTGCTCAGCCTCGGCAAGATGCCCGAACGCGTCGGCGATCTCGACAATCCCTTCGCGCTGCTCCCCGCCCAGCCGAACGCGAGCGGCGCTTACCGTACCGAACTCGGCGATACGTGGGAGAGCTACTACTTTGCCCGGCGCTCGTCGGCCACCCGCCGCCGCGATCGCAACAAGCTGAAGCGGCTGGAATCGATGGGACCGGTGCGGTTCGAGACCGCGGACGCCGCCGCCGTCGACGCCGATCTCGCCGTCCTGTTCGAGCAGAAGAGCGCAGCGCTGAAAGCGATGGGTGCCCGCGACTTCCTGTCGGACCCGGGCATCGCCGATTTCTTCCGCGACGTCGCCAGGGCCGATGGCCGGTTCGTTCACGTCAGCCACCTGAAGGTCGGCGATGTCTTTGCCGCGGTGAACCTCGGCCTGGTGTTCCGCGGCAGCTACTATCACGTGCTCGCCAGCCACACCGATGGCGCCGTGTCGAAGTACGGCCCCGGCGCCGCCCATCTGCGCGAGCTCCTCGCCTTTGCCATCGGCCGCGGCTGCCGCGTCTTCGATTTCACGATCGGCGACGAGCGCTACAAGAGCGAGTGGAGCGAGGGCAGCTTTCCGCTGTTCGATCATTATGCCGCCGCGACGCCGGCCGGCTGGCTCGTCGTCAGCCCGCAGCGGGTCGCGACGGGCGTGAAGCGCTTCGTCAAGCAGACGCCGGTGCTTTGGGACCTGGCACAGCGCGTGCGCCGCATGATACGCGCGCGACACCCGGCCGGTGCGGCGGCCGCGGCGCCGGAAGAGCAGTCCGACTAATCGGTAGGGGTAGGGGTGGGGGCCGGCAGCGGCCGCGGGGCGCGCGCCGCTTTTCCGAACTTCTCCCGCATCGCCTGCCAGCGGCGTTTGAGGTAGGCGCGCGCCATCGTCCTGGCAACGAGCAGCGGGAAGATCAGCGTCGGCCGCGTGCCGACCTCGGCGATCACGTCGAACTGCGGCTGCCGCCCGGACCACAGCGTGTTCATGAAGCCGCCTTCGGGCGAACAAGAATCGATCGTGGTGCAACCGTCGGCGACCAGCATCTCGCTCAGCCGGTCGACCAGCAGCGCCCCCGGCGAATATTTCTGGAAGGCCTCGTCGTAGGCGATCTTCCAGGTGTAGGTGCGCGTGCCCGCCCTGAGCACGACCTGGGCCGCGATCGCCTTGCCGTCGACCGTCAGCAGAGCGACGCACGCAGCCCCCTGATCCGCATAGCGCGCGACCATCTGGCGCGTGAAGTGCGCGTCGGCCGGGTCGCTGAGCAGCGCCGTTCCCGCCGTGCCCTTCCAGCCCGCCGCTTCCATCGACAGGAAAACCTCGAAGGCGGCGCGCACCGCGGCGGGCTCCTGATCCCTGACGATGGCGACCTCGCCGGTAGCGGCAAGCCGGTTCCAGTCCTGCCGCAGCTTCTTGCGCGTCGAGCCCGAACGTTTCGCACCGGCATCCGGCGTCAGAAACGCCCGGGCGCGTTCGTTGAAGACGATGCGCCGGCGCACGGTGCCGTCCGCAATCGCGGCGGCCACGCCGGCATCGTCGTCCACGTTGCGTGCCAGCAGGCCGCTCGGCAGCGTCCGGTCTTCGGCGATGGCGCGGAGCATCGCAGCGACCACGGCGCCGGCCTGTTCGCGGTCCACGACCGGGGCGCCCAGAAACGCATAGCGGTGGGGGATCGCCGAGAGATACCGCAGTCCGGTCGGGCGAAGCCGCAGGTCCTCGAGCGCCCAAACGCCGAGAAGACGCGCGTTTTCTCCGGCATCGCCACGCTCGCGCGCGATCAGCACATGGATGCGGGCAAACGCCGTTTCGTGCGCGGCGTTGAGACCGGCCGGATGCATGAACACGTTCGGCGCGGCGCGCGCGACAAGATCGTCCCAGTCCGCGCCGAGATCGAGCGGCGGCCGTAGAACCTGGACGTCAATTCCGGAGGCCGCGATCATGGCGGGATGCGTCAGACGTGGCGCACTGTGGGCGCGCGCCGGTCGATGGGCGGCGCCGAGGTGCCGCGCGCGGTCGCCACCGAAAGCAGGCCGCGCGCGCTGCGCACGG
>CAYOUO010000355.1:0-14020 GCA_964407155.1 uncultured Hyphomicrobiales bacterium
CCAGGCCTCCGCCGTGCGGGCGCGGCCCATCGACTGCGGGCAGACGATCCGCGCGCCGGTTCTCGTCGGAATCATGACCACCGCGCTCGACGGCGGCGAGCGCGACCGCGTGCTCGAGGTCGGCACCGGCTCGGGTTACCAGGCGGCGGTGCTGGCCAGGCTCTGCCGGCGCGTCTACACGATCGAGCGGTTCCGCACGCTGAGCGAAGCGGCGGAGCAGCGTTTCCGGACACTCCGGCTCTCCAACATCACGACCCTGACCGGCGACGGCATGAAGGGCTGGCCGGAGCAGGCGCCGTTTGACCGCATCATCGTGACGGCGGCGGGCGAAGAGGTGCCGGAGGCGCTGAAGGAGCAGGTGAAGGTCGGTGGCGTGATCGTGATGCCGGTCGGGCCGCAGGACGGCATCCAGAAGCTGATGCGGCTGGAGCGCATGGCGGATGGCGGCTTCAACGAGAAGATGCTCGCCGATGTGCGCTTCGTGCCTCTGATCCCCGGCAAGGCCGCCCGACTTTAGGGCAAATTCGCGGCAACTTTTGTGTGGGCTGTTTGGCCGATGGCGGAATCCCGCCGGATTTTCGCGAAGTTGCCGCTGCGCTTAAACCGTTTGTCAACGTTACCACGGTTTACTGGCGATGCTCTCCCTGTTGAGTTTCGCGAGTATGGCGATGCGTACCCAGTCTGCGTTCCGGTCCCGTCTCCTCGGTCAGGCGGCCCTGGTTGTTCTTCTCGCCGGCATGAGCGCCTCCTGCAGCAATTCGCTCAGGCTCGGCGAAGGCCCGGAGTTCACCGGCTCCACCGAAAACCAGCGCGAGATCATCGGCCAGAACAACGCCGGGGCGCCGTCCGATCAGGATGCCTACCCCCCGGCACCGGCCCCGAACAATGCGGTGACCAGCGCGGATATCCCGCCGCCGCCGTCCAATAATTATGCCCCGAACAATAATTACGCCTCCACCGAGCCGGCGCCGTCCTACACGCCGCCGCCCGCCGCTCCGGCGGCTGCGGCCCCGGGCAGCACGTTCGTGTGGACCGCGGTCGGCGGCCGCGTGGTCGCGCTGAAGTCCGGCGAGACGCTCAACACGCTGGAGACGAAGTATGGCGTCCCGGGCGAGCAGATCCTCGCCGCCAACCAGATGAGCAGCGGCGCGCAGTTCAGGCCCGGCAAGGTCCTCGTCATTCCGCGCCGCGTTGCGGTCGCGCCGGGCGAAACGCCCCCGCCGGCGGTCGCCGCGGCCGAGCCGGCACCGGCCGCCAATGCGCCGCTCCGCCAGACCGAGATGGCTTCGGGTTCGACCTACACGGTGCAGCCGGGCGACACGCTTTATTCGGTTGCGCGCAAGAACGGCACCACGGTTGCCTCGCTGGCAAGGATGAACGGGCTGGAGATGACGGCCGCGCTCACCACCGGCGAGCGGCTGAAACTCGATGGCGCGGCAAGACCTGCCGTCGCTTCGGCTGAGCCGCAGAGGACACAGCCGACGCAACTCGGTGCGCCTCCGAGGATGCTGGGTACGCTGACCATGAGGGGCGCCGACGGCCAGTCTGATGGCGCCGCGCAGCAGACGGCCGACGCCGCTCCGGCGCCCGCGCCGAAGATCAAGCTCGCCTCGCCAGCCGATACCGCGGAGTCGGGCAGCCAGTATGCCGATAATTCCGCCAGCGCTCCGGCTCCGAACGCCGGTGCGCAGGCGATGCCGACCATCCCGGTGGCTCCGCAGGCCGGCGACCAGCCGGCGGCGCAGAACGCCTCGATCAATCCGGCCGATACGGTCGCCGACGCGCCCTCCGCCGATGGCAAGCAGTTCCGCTGGCCGGTGCGCGGGCGCATCATTTCGGGCTTCGGCACCAAGCCGAACGGCGAGAAGAACGACGGCATCAACCTCGCGGTGCCGGAAGGCACGTCGGTGAAATCGGTCGAGGCCGGCACGGTGATCTACGCCGGCAACGAACTCGCCGGCTACGGCAACCTCGTGCTCGTCCGCCACGCCGGCGGCTGGGTCTCGGCCTACGCCCACAACAAGGATTTGCTGGTGAAGAAGGGCGACACCGTGCAGCGCGGCCAGACGATCGCCCACGCCGGCATGACCGGCTCCGTCACTTCGCCGCAGGTTCACTTCGAGCTTCGCCAGGGCGCCAAGCCGGTGAACCCGCTCGACTATCTCGCGGGCGCCTGAGCGCTCCCGCGACGCAACGTGATCAGGTGTCCTGACCTCCGGTAAGGAAACTGATCAGTACAGGTCTGGCGGGGCGGTTTGTTCACTCAAGAACGACCCCGCTCCGTCCCGCCAGATCCTGCACATACTGCCAGGCGACGCGGCCCGAACGGGCGCCGCGCGTGGTCGCCCACTCCAGAGACTCCGCGGTGAGCCGGGCATCGTCGATGGCGATGCCGTAGTGGGCGACATAGGCGCGGACCATCTCGAGATATTCGTCCTGGCTGCACTTGTGGAAGCCGAGCCACAGACCGAAACGGTCGGACAGCGAGACCTTCTCCTCGACGGCCTCATGCGGGTTGATGGCGGTCGACGCTTCGTTCTCCGCCATGTCGCGCGGAATGAGGTGGCGGCGGTTCGATGTGGCGTAAAACACGACGTTCGCCGGCCGGCCCTCGATGCCGCCCTCGAGCACCGCCTTCAGCGACTTGTACGAGGTGTCATCGTAATCGAACGAGAGATCGTCGCAGAACAGGATGAAGCGGTGCGGCGCATTGCGCACCAGCGTCATCAGGAGCGGCAGCGTTTCGATATCCTCGCGGTGAATCTCGATCAGCTTGAGCGGATCGCGGCTGTGGCCGGCATTGACGGCGGCATGCGCGGCCTTGACCAGCGAGCTCTTGCCCATGCCGCGCGCCCCCCACAGCAGCACGTTGTTGGCGGGAAGACCGCCGGCGAAGCGCTCGGTGTTGTCGACCAGGATGTCGCGGACGCGGTCGATGCCCTTGAGCAGGTCGATCGCGACGCGGTTGACGCGCGGGACGGGCTCGAGACCGCGGCTGGCCGGCAGCCAGACGAAGGCGTCGGCGGCGGCGAAATCGGGCTTCGCGGGTGCCGGCGGCACCGCCCGCTCGACGAGACCGATGAGGCGGTCGAGCCGGTTGGCGAGGATCTTCAGGTCGTCGTTCGTGGCCATGGGGCGAGGGGTTAGCATGGCCGAATGGCGGCCGCCAATCGGCCGGCCCGGTCCAAAACCGCTAGGCTGCCGGGCCCGGGCCACCCATATGGTTGCAATGGGGGCATGCCTCGCTATAGTCCGCGCCGTTTCCCGGCCGGGCGTCCATTAACCGCCCAAGGAGCATTCTGGATGTTCATCACCCAAGCCTTCGCCGAGTCCGCTGGAGGAGCCGCCGCAGCCGGACCGGAAGGCATGCTGATTCAGTTTGCCCCGATCATCGTCATTTTCGTCATCATGTATTTCCTCATCCTGCGGCCGCAGCAGCAGAAGCAGCGGGCGCTGCGCGATATGGTTGGAAATCTGCGCCGCGGCGACACCGTGGTGACTGCCGGCGGTCTGATCGGCAAGGTCGCCAAAGTCGATGAGGGCGAGGTGCAGGTCGAGATCGCGGACGGCGTGCGCGTGAAGGTGGTGCGCGGCACCATCTCGGAGGTGCGCGCCAAGGGCGAGCCGGTCAAAGACACCGCGCAAAGCTAACATCGGCGTCCGGATCAGGGTCTGTCGCAATGCTTCATTTCCGGCGCTGGCAAGTCATCGGCATCCTGGTGGTGGTGATCCTCGGGTTCCTCGCCGTGGTGCCCAATTTCCTGTCGAAGACCACGCTCGCCTCGTGGCCGGGCTTCCTGCCGAAGAGCCAGCTCGTTCTCGGCCTCGACCTGCAGGGCGGCGCCTATCTGCTCTACGAGGTCGACCGCAACGAATATACGGCCAAGCGGCTGCGCGACCTGACCTCGGAGGTGCGGCGCGCGCTCCTCGAAAATCCGCGCATCGGCTACACCGGGCTCGGCGTGCAGGGGCAGACGGTGCAGCTGCGCATCCGCGACCTGTCGCAACTCGCCGACGCCAAGTCGCGGCTGGAGAAGCTGCGCAACCCGCTGAATTCGGGGCTGCTCTCGGCGGGCTCGGTCTATGAATTCGACCTCGTAGTCGGCGACGACGGGCTGGTGCGCTTCAGCTACTCGCAGGCTGGCCTGACGCAGCGGCTGAAGCAGATCGTGCAGCAGTCGATTGAGGTCATCGACCGGCGCATCAACGATCTCGGCACGACGGAGCCCTCGATTCAGCAGTCGGGCGACGGCCGCATTCTCGTCGAGGCGCCGGGCCTCGGTGACCCGCAGCGGCTGAAGGATCTGGTCGGCCAGACGGCGCAGCTCGAATTCCACATGGTGCAAGACGAGATCACGCCGGACCAGGCGAAGCAGACGCCGCCGAAGCCGGGCGTGACGCGCTTTCCCGACCAGAAGAACACGAACGTGATTTACGAGGTCGACGAGGGCGCGCTGATGACCGGCGAGGACCTCGCCGACGCGCAGGCCGGCTTCGACCAGCAGACCAACGAGCCGGTGGTGAACTTCCGCCTGACCGGCGGCGGGGCGCAGAAGTTCGGCCAGGTGACGACCAAGAACGTCGGCCGGCCGTTCGCCATCATCCTCGACAATGTGGTGATCTCGGCACCGGTCATTCGGCAGCCGATCCTTGGCGGCTCCGGCCAGATCAGCGGCAACTTTACGGTGCAGAGCGCGAACGACCTCGCCATCCTGCTCCGCGCCGGGTCGCTGCCAGCGAAGCTGACCATCGTCGAGGAGCGCTCGGTGGGCGCCAGCCTCGGCGCCGACTCGATCCGCGCCGGCATCGCGGCCTCGATCGTGGCGACGGTGTTCATCGCCGTGTTCATGATCGTCTGCTACGGCATCCTCGGCGTGTTTGCCGACCTCGCGCTGATCGCCAACAACTTCCTCATGCTCGGCATCCTCAGCGCGCTCGGCGCGACGCTGACGCTGCCCGGCATCGCCGGCATCGTGCTCACCATGGGCATGGCGGTCGACGCCAATGTGCTCATCTACGAGCGCATGCGGGAAGAATCGCACGCCGGGCGCTCGACCATCGCCGCGCTTGATACCGGCTTCCGCCGCGCCTTCGCCACCATCATCGACGCGCATCTGACCGCACTGATCGCGGCGATCGCGCTGTTCGAGCTCGGCAGCGGGCCGATCCGCGGCTTCGCCGTGACGCTCGCAATCGGCATTATCTCCACCCTGTTCACGGCCTATCTCGTCACCCGCCTCATCGTCGCCGGCTGGGTGCGCTGGGCCCGACCGAAAGCGGTGCCGCTGTGAAATTTCCGATCCGCATCGTTCCGGATGGCACCAACCTGCCGTTCATGAAATGGGCGCGCGTTCGCACGCCGATCTCGCTCGTGCTCATCCTGGTTTCGTTCGTCCTGTTCTTCACCGTCGGCGTCAACGAAGGCATCGACTTCAAGGGCGGCACGTCGATCGAGATTCACAGCGTGAACGGCCCGGCCGACATGGCGAAGATCCGCGGGATCGTCGACGGACTCGGGCTCGGCGACGTGCAGATCCAGAGCATCGGCAGTGAGAACGACGTGCTCATCCGCGTGGCGACACAGCCCGGTGGGGAGGAAGCGCAACAGGCGGTCGTGACCAAGGTGCGCGGCGCGCTTCCAGCCGGCGAGTACGAATACCGCAGCGTCGACGTGGTGGGACCGCGCGTTTCCGGCGAACTGGCGCGGACCGGAACGCTGGCCGTCCTGTTCACCATTGCCGGCATCATGATCTACATCTGGTTCCGGTTCGAATGGCAGTTCGGCATCGCGGCGGTGGCGACGCTGGTGCATGACGCCATCCTCACGGTCGGCTTCTTTGCCGCGACGCAAATCGACTTCAACCTCACCTCGCTCGCCGCCATCCTGACCATCATCGGCTATTCGCTGAACGACACCGTCGTCATCTTCGACCGCATCCGCGAGATTCTGCGCCGCTACAAGCAGATGCCGATCTCGGACGTGATCGACCTCGCCACCAACCAGTCGCTGGCGCGCACGATCATGACCTCGCTGACGCTGGAGCTGGCGCTGCTGGCGCTGTTCTTCTTCGGCGGCCCGGTGGTGCGCTCGTTCACCGCCGCCATGATCTGGGGCATCTTTGTCGCGACGGCGTCGTCGATCTTCATCGGCGGCCCGATCCTCATCTACTTCAATATCCGCCCGCGCCCCGAGAAGAACACGCCGGCCAAGAGCGGCGCCGAAACCACCGCCCCCGCCGCGAGGGTGTAGCGGGAGAGGGCGGTGGCGCTCGTCATCCGCGACGCGCACTTTCCCGGCCGGGCGCCGATCGACACTTACGGCAACGGCGGCTTCCGCTTCGCGGGCATGTCGCACCGCGGCTCGCTGATCTGCATTCCGAGCGGCATCTACGGCTGGCCCGGCCCGACCGGCGACATCATCGACGTTGCGAGCCTGGAGAAGCTCTTCGCCGAGGCGGCTGAGATCGAGGTGCTGCTGCTCGGCACCGGCAAAACGCTAAAGCCGGCCGATACCTCGGTCAGGGCGCGCTGCCGCGAGTTCGGCATCGTGGCGGAATCGATGTCGACCGGAGCGGCGGTGCGCACCTACAACGTGCTGCTCGCGGAGGGACGCGCCGTCGCGGCGGCGCTGATGGCGGTGGCGTGATGGCGGAGACTCCGCCGCTCGATGCGTTCGCCGGCGTTGAGGAAACCGTGCGCACGCACGACCGGGACCGTTACCTCGCGGACCTGTTCATTCCGGAGGAGAGACGGAAGCATGTGCTGGCGTTGCATGCGTTCAATGCGGAGGTAGCGCGCGTACGCGACGCCGTGAGCGAGCCCGCAGTCGGTGAAATCCGGTTGCAGTGGTGGCGCGATGCATTGACCGGCGACGACGGCGGCCATCCGGTGGCGCGGGCGCTGAAGGAAACGATCGCGGCGTTCCAGTTGCCGGTCGCTGCGCTGGAACAGCTCATCGATGCCCGGGTGTTCGATCTCTACGACGACCCGATGCCCACGCTGAACGATCTCGAGGGCTACGCTGGCGAGACGTCCTCCTCGCTGATCCAGCTGGCGGCGATCCTTCTGGCCGGCGGGCGCGATGTCGGCACCGCCGAGGCGGCAGGCCATGCCGGCGTTGCGTATGCGATCACGGGGCTGCTGCGCGCGCTGCCCGTGCATGCGCGGCGCGGGCAGCAATATCTGCCACGCGATCTGATGGAAAAGCACGGCGCGGACGCAGCGGCCATGTTCGAGGGCCGCACGACCGGGGCGCTACGTGCGGTCCTTGCGGAGTTGCGACTGCGCGCGCGCGACCACCTCGCCAAGGCAGAGCGCGCGCTGGGCAGCCTGCGGGCGGAGGTGAGGCCCGCGTTCCTGCCGACCGCGCTGGTTGCGCCATATCTGAAGCGCATGGAGCGCCCGGGATACGATCCGCTCGGAGCGCCGGTCGATCTGTCGGCCTGGCAGCGGCCGTGGATTTTCTGGCGCGCGGCCCGGCGGTTCTGACTACTCCGCAGCTTCGGCGGTGGCGCGACCAAGCCAGATGTCGAGATCGGCGAGCGCGCGGGAGGTGATGGCGCGTCGTTTGGCCTTGCCCTTCTCATCGGAAGAAAGGCGCCGGGTGCCGGGTGCACGTTCCGGCGCGGCGACCGGCGGAAACAGGCCGAAGTTGACGTTCATCGGCTGGAAGGAGCGCTTGCCGCCTTCCTCCGCGGCTTCGATGTGGCCGCCGGTGATGTGGCCGAGGATCGCGCCGAACGCGGTGGTCGGCGGCGGCGGGGCGACCGGCTCGCCGAGGCGCTCGGCGGCAGCGAAGCGGCCGGCGAGGAGGCCGATCGAGGCGGATTCGACGTAGCCCTCGCAGCCGGTGATCTGGCCGGCGAAGCGGAGCCGCGGGAGGGCCTTGAGGCGGAGCGCCCCGTCGAGCAGCTTGGGCGAATTCAGGAACGTGTTGCGATGGAGACCGCCGAGCCGTGCGAACTCCGCCTTCTCGAGGCCGGGGATCATGCGGAAGATGCCGGCTTGGATCGCGTAGCGCAGCCGCGTCTGGAAGCCGACCATGTTGAAGAGCGTGCCGAGCGCATTGTCCTGGCGGAGCTGGACGACGGCATAGGGCTTTTCGGCGGGCTTGTGGCGGTTGGTGAGGCCGACCGGCTTCATCGGGCCGTGGCGAAGCGTTTCAATGCCGCGCTCGGCCATGACTTCGATCGGCAGGCAGCCGTCGAAATAAGGCACCTTTTCCCAGTCGTGCGACCTGTGCTGCTCGCCGGCAAGCAGCGCGACGACAAAGGCTTCGTATTCCTCGCGATTGAGCGGGCAGTTGATGTAGTCGGCGCCGGTGCCGCCCGGACCGGGTTTGTCGTAGCGCGACTGGAACCAGGCGACGTTCATGTCGATCGAATCGAAATGGATGATCGGCGCGATGGCGTCGAAGAAGGCGAGCGCGTCCTCGCCGGTCAGTTCTCGGATGGCGGCGGCAAGGCTTGGCGCGGTCAGCGGTCCGGTGGCGACGATGACGTTGTCCCATTCCGGCGGCGGCAGGCCGGCGACTTCACCGCGCGCGATGGTGACCAGCGGATGGTCCGCGAGCGAACGGGTGACCGCCTCCGAGAAGCCGACGCGATCGACGGCGAGCGCGCCGCCGGCCGGTACCTGATGAGCATCGGCGGTCGCCATGATCAGCGAATCGGCGCGGCGCAACTCTTCATGGAGAAGGCCGACGGCGTTCTGCTCGCAGTCGTCGGAGCGGAAGGAATTGGAGCAGACCAACTCGGCCAGCGAATCCGTGCGGTGCGCCTCGGTCGTCCGCCGGGGACGCATTTCGTGGAGGACAACAGGAACGTTGCGGCGAACGAGCTGCCATGCAGCCTCGGAGCCGGCGAGACCGCCGCCAATGACGTGGATGGGGGAAATCATGCCGGGAGTTTAGAACAAAGCCGGCGGAAGGGGAGTCGCCGCAATGGCCGGCTCCAGAAATGGAAAAACGCCCGCCAGGGAGGAATTGGCGGGCGTTTCTCTCAGGAGACCGGCGATCTGGGAGGAACGATCCGGTCTCACGTCGCGCGGGGTTTCTTGGGAGGAGAAGGCCCCGGCGAATTCGAATTCTTAGATCTCGGCAGCGGCCTGCCGGGCGATCTCGGGGATCTCGGAGCGCTGGATGCCGACATCGGCGAGATCGCGGTTGGAGAGCTGCATCAGCTCATTGTAGGTCTGACGGTACTTGCGCCAGGCGCGGTAGGTGGTGACAAGCTTGTTGGCCATGTTCGGACCCTCTCTTCAGGCGTCCGCAGCGGGTCTGCGGTAGACGTCGTTCGTTTCGTTTCGAGAGAGAAGGTAAGCTTGGCTGCCCGATATGTGCAGCCGAAATATCGCATATCGGCCCTGCGCTTGATGCATCGCAGCACAATTCTGCCATACATATTGCAATGCGGTAAGTTGCTTTGAAGGCCGGCTAAAACGGAAGCGTTTGGCGGAAAACAGGATCCTGGCGTAGGAGCCCTTTTTCTCGCCGGGGTTCGGGTTAACAATTCATTTCCGGGCCAGTTCCGGATGGCGGCACAGATGATGCGTCAGGCAAGCGAACACCTCCTCATAGACACCGGCGGCATCGGGCTGACCGAGATCACCGCCAGGATCGCCGCATGGGTAAGCAGCCAGGGAATCGGTACAGGACTGCTGACGGTCTTCTGCCGGCACACGTCGGCCTCGCTGCTCATCCAGGAAAACGCGGACCCTGACGTCCGGCGCGATCTTCTCGCCTATTTCGGGCGGATTGCCCCCGAATCCGGCGATTACATTCACGAAGCGGAGGGAGCGGACGACATGCCGGCGCACATCCACACGGCGCTGACGGCGGTCAGCCTGTCAATTCCGATTGCCGGCAACCGTATGGTGCTGGGCACCTGGCAGGGCATCTATCTGTTCGAGCATCGCCGCGCCCCGCATCGGCGCGAACTCGCGCTTCACCTGATCGGCGAATAAGCGCGATCAGGGATTCTCCGCATGCTGGGCGAGAAGATCGGCGTAGTCGGGATGTCGGGCGATCCAGCTCGCGATGAACGGGCACTGCGCGACGACCTTCATACCGTTGGCACGCACGAGATCGAGTGCGCCTTGCGCCAGTTTCGAGCCGACGCCGCGTCCGCCAAGCACGGAGGGGACCTCGGTGTGGGTGAAGACGATTTCATTGCCGCGGAGGATGTAGGCCGCGACCGCGACGGAACCGTCGACGGCAAGCTCAAAGCGGTGAAGATCGGGATTGTCGCGAACCTCGGATGCCATGGCTGCTCTTTCCGTGTTCGCGCGTGCGTTTTTCAGACCGGCGTCCGCGGGACGCCGGGCCGACTGCTTAAATTGTCTGAAGGTTTATCCGCGCGACAGGTTCGACGCAGCGAGCTTTCCGCGCTCGGTGATGACGTCGTAATTGACCTTATCGCCCTCGTTCAGCGTGCCGAGACCCGCGCGCTGCACGGCGGAGATGTGCACGAATACATCCTTGCCGCCGTCGTTCGGCTGAATGAAACCGAAGCCTTTGGTGGTGTTGAAGAACTTGACCGTACCCGAAGCCATGAAACCCGTCCTCTAAGCCGTTTGTAACGCTCGAACGGCCCACAACCGACCGCCGCGTTTAAAGTATAACGCACATCGACGCATTTGCGCTCACTAATTTCCGCGAGCGAAATATGGGGGCACCTGCCGAACTTTGCCAGAGGAGGCTGCGGCTCACGCCGGACGCGCGTGAGCGAACTCGCTGGCCCGATCGCCGAGATCGCCGATGTTTTCGCGGAACTGGTCGAGGGCGAAACCAAGCGCGAACACGCGCCCGACATCCTCGCCGGACAGCCCCGACAGCGCGCGCTCCGCGCGGAGCGACGCGATTTCGGCACGCCATACGCGCAGTGCGCTGTCCAGTTCGGCGGGCGCGGGCGGAACGGTGCGCGCGGCAAATGCCGCGCCGAGGGCGCGCAGCTGAGTGCCGGCGGTTTCGGCAATGGCGGCAAGATGGGGTGCCAGCCGGGGCAGCAACGTTGGAGGCAGCGGCGTCATGCCGGCGCGCGCAAGTAGAATGAGATCCGCCCGCAGCCGTTGCGACGAGCGCAGAATGGGCGAGGGATCGGGATTGCCGGTCAGGCGTATGGCGCGCTCGCGCCGTGCCTCCTCCACCATCGCGTCCATGGCATTCAGTCGGCGGCGGGTCGCGACCTGGAGGCGGCGCTGGGCAGCAGGGTCGGCTGGTGCGGAAAGGTTGCCGATGAGCAGGCCGACGTATTCGGCATAGAGCGCCAGGAGGCGAGAGGTCGCTTCGTTCAGCACGCTGTGCGCGCGCGCTGGAAACACGACCAGCGAGACAGCGAGCGCGACGATGCTGCCGAGCGCGATCTCGGCGACCCGGTCGATGGTGAAGAACAGCGGGCTTACCAACGAGCCTGTCGGGCTGATGAGGACGATGACAGCGGTGACCGGCGCGACGCGAAAGCGCGGATCGATCGCGGCGACGAAAGCGACCGGGAGGAGCGCGATCGCAAGACCGGCGATGCGGACCTCCGGTGCCTGGTGGGCGACGACAAGCGCGACGATTGCGCCGGCCGCGGCGCCGCCGAGCGTGCCGGTGAGCCGGTCGACGGTCGCCTTGAGCGAGCCGCCGACGCTGGCCTGCGTGACGATCACCGAAGTGAAGACGGCCCAATAGCCTTGCGCCAGCCCCAGCGCCTGGGCTAGCGCGAACGAGGCCGCGCCGGCGACGGCAACACGCACCGCAAAGCGCATTTCGCCGCGGCGGCCGGCCAGCCATCCGGCGGTCCAGCTGAGGCGTGATGGAAGAGCAGCCAAGCGAACCCCGCGACTCCCTCAAGATGCAGTCCGATCATAGTGGGTCGGGAGATATTGTTCGACGCACTGGCAGCCATCACGGCGCGGCGGTCAATGGACCGCGGCACGGCCGAGACGGGATTTCAGAAAGGCCAGTGCGGCAGGGTCGGTCTCCAGCGTGATGGCGCGGCGCCACGCGCTTTCGGCCGCCGCCGGTTCGCCGGCGCGAGCGAGGAGTTCGGCACGGGCGGCGTGGGGGGGCTGGAACTCCTTGAGCTGCTGATCGGCGGCAAGCTGGTCGAGCAAGGCCAGGCCGGCATCCGGCCCTTCGACCTCGGCCACGGCGACCGCGCGATTGACGGCGGCGACGGCGGAGCCGGTCAGCGCAACGAGAGCATCGTAGAGTGCGACGATCGCGGGCCAGTCCGTCGAATCAGTCAGCCGGCGAGCGGCGTGGACGGACTGGATCGCCGCCTCGATCTGGTACCGGCCGCTGTCGGGCAGGCGGTTGGCCTGACCGAGAAGCGCTTCAGCTTCGGCAATCAGCGCGGCGTCCCAGCGGCCGGGGTCCTGCCGGCTCAGCGGGACGAACGCGCCATCGGGGTCGCGGCGGGCGACTCGGCGCGCTTCGAGATGAAGCATCAGCGCCAACAGGCCGAGGGCCTCCGGCTCATCCGGCAGCAGCGAGACCACCAGCCGGCCGAGCCAGATCGCCTCGCCCGCGAGTTCGCGCCTGCGCGGATCAAGTCCGGCGGGATCGCTCCAACCTTCGGCATAGGCGGCATAGATCGCCTCGAGCACGGTCGCGAGGCGATCGCTGAGCTCGGTTCTTTCGGGAACACGAAACGGAATGCCGGCGATCCTGATCTTGGCCTTGGCACGTGCAAGGCGCTGGCCCATGGCGGCCGGCGAGACGAGAAAGGCTGCGGCGATGGCGGCAGCATCGAAGCCAAGCACCGTCTGCAGAATGAGTGGTGCACGGGCCGAAGCCTCGATGGCCGGGTGGGCGCAGGCAAACATCAAGGCAAGCCGTCTGTCGGGAATTGTCTCCGTCTCCGGCATATCGCTCGCGATCTCTTCGGCGATCATGCGGACATGGCCGGCGGCTTCCGCAGCCGTCGCCTCGCGGCGGCGACGATCGAGGGTCCGGCGTTTGGCCACGGCCATCAGCCACGCTTCGGGGTTGTCGGGCACGCCGTTGCCGGGCCAGTCGTCCAGCGCCGACGCAAGGGCGTCCGCGAGGGCGTCTTCCGCTCCCGCGACGTCCCGCGTGCGCGCCGCGAGAAAGGCGACCAACCTGCCATAGCTCTCGCGGGCCACTCTCTCGGCCGCGGCGCGGGCGCGCACGCCGGCCCTGTCAGGCATCGGCCATCGCGTACTGGACGACCGGGCGCACCTCGATGGAGCCATAAGCCGCGGCGGGACAGCGCCCGGCCCAGGCGATGGCCGCGTCGAGGTCGGCAACGTCGATGAGGTAGTAGCCGGCCAACTGCTCGCGGGTCTCGGCATACGGCACCGGCCGGAACGGGTGCGGCCTGCTTCTCGTTGATGTGGATCATCAGCATGTACTGCATGGGGTCTCGAGCTCCTCTGGAGGCGGGCCGACATGTCCCGCTGCTCCAATGACGTTCGACCACGGCGGATTTTGACATCACCCGGAAAATAAATCGAACCGCAGCGGAATGGCGCACGGCCCATCGTCATTCTCAATGTCACTTTTGCGGAAGCCGGGGTCCAGACTTGTCTTTCGCGGTGTCCTCGAAGGCTGGATTCCGGTCTTCGCCGGAGCGACGATCTGCTGTTGTCGCCGAACGCGCGTTCGCTCAGTGCCAGCTTCAGCCGGCGCCTCGGCAAAACCGAAGACGGTGCGGCCGCCGTAGACGTGCGAGGCGGCCCGCTCTTCCGCGATGAACGCGCCGACTGCGGGCCCCTTGGCGTGGCGCTCAAGCTGGCGCGCCTGCGCATCAAGACGACGGACGGCGCCAAGTTCCTCGTCGCGACCGAGCTTCGCCTTGGTCACTGCCGACTTCAGCACTCGGATCGTCTCATCGTAAGCCTTGAGCGGAACCGGGAACGGATGACCGTCCTTGCCGCCGTGGGCGAGCGAGAAGCGCGCCGGGTCGGTGAAACGACATGGCGCTCCGTGGATGACCTCGGCGACCATGGCGAGCGCCTTCACCGTGCGCGCGCCGACGCCGGGGACGAGCAGCAGCTCGGTGTAGTCGACGGG
>CAYOUO010000356.1:0-3209 GCA_964407155.1 uncultured Hyphomicrobiales bacterium
GGCATTGCCGTGCCGGCGTACGCGGCGGTTTCCTCACAGCAGGACATCTACTCCGCCCTCGCCCGCACGGGACGGCCGGCCATCCTGAAGACACGCCGCATGGGCTACGACGGCAAGGGGCAGGCCACGATCCGTCCGGGCGACGACCTCGCGACGGTCTGGCGCGCGATCGGCGAGGCGCCCGCCATCCTCGAAGCGCTGGTGCCGTTCGAGCGGGAGATCTCCGTCGTGATGGCGCGCGCCGCCGATGGTGAGATGCGCGCCTGGGACATCGCCGAGAACCGTCACATGAACGGCATTCTCGCCACCACGCGCGTTCCGGCAAACGTCTCGCCCGAGCTTGCGGCGCATGCGGTCGGCATTGCCGAGCGCATCGCGATCGCGCTCACGCATGTCGGTGTGCTGGCGGTGGAAATGTTCGTGCTGCCCGGCGAAGTTTTGCTGGTCAACGAGATCGCCCCGCGCGTTCACAATTCCGGCCACTGGACCGAGGACGGCTGCCTCACGTCCCAGTTCGAGCAGCATATCCGCGCCGTGGCGGGCTGGCCGCTCGGCGACAGCGAGCGCCATTCGGACGTCACGATGGAGAATCTGATCGGCACGGATGCCAGCCGCTGGGCGGAAATCCTCGCGGAACCCGGCGCCCGCCTGCATCTTTACGGGAAAGCCGAGGCGCGCCCCGGACGCAAGATGGGGCATGTGAATCGCGTCCGGCCGAGCGAAAAGCTCTGAATCGACCGGATTGGCTTTTGACTGGAGCGGCTGATTCTGGTAATGGACCGGCCCAAATCGGGCTGTGCCGCGAGCCGGCGTCGCCCTTTTTCAAAGCTTCACAAACCGACAGGACGGTTCGTTTGCAGGTACTCGTTCGCGACAATAACGTCGATCAGGCGCTGAAGGCTCTCAAGAAGAAGATGCAGCGCGAGGGGCTTTTCCGCGAGATGAAGCTCCGCAACTACTACGAAAAGCCGTCCGAGCGCCGCGCGCGCGAAAAGGCCGAGGCCGTGCGGCGCGCCCGCAAGCTCGCGCGCAAGCGCGCCCAGCGCGAAGGCATCGCGCCTCCCGGTGGCCATGCCGCGCCCCGCGCTGCCGCCGCCGGCGGACGCGGTGGTCGCGGTGCCGGCACCGAAGGCGGCCGTCGCAGCAGCCCTTAATTCGCCAGCATCGCTTGCTTCACGTACTACTTGCGTGCAGCATCGCTGTGGTGAGGCCACCGCCGCGGGCGACTCGAAAGATCCGGGCGAATGACTGAGACTGCGGCAATGCGGAAGAACGTACCAGTGAGGCGGCCCCTTATCGCGGCCGCCTTTGTCGTTGTGGGAGCGATGCTCGTTGCGGGCTGTGCCTCCACGAGCGGCCCCTCCGGCAACGTGATCGATGCTTCGGCGGGCTCGGCGGTCAACATCGATTCGCTGACCGCGGTCATCAACCAGAATCCCAGCGATCCGAACGCCTATAACGTGCGGGGCAGCGCGTACGGGCGCGCCGGTCAGTACGATCTGGCTATCGCCGACTTCGACACCGCGATCAAGATCAACCCGAATTTCTATCAGGCATACGCCAACCGCGCGCTCGTACTGCGCAACGAAAAGAAAGACGAGCAGGCATTCGCCGACTACAACCGCGCGATCCAGATCAACGGCAACTACGCTCCCGCCTTCATCGGCCGCGGCAACATGTACCGGGAGCGCAAGCAGTTCGATCTCGCGCTCGCCGACTACAACCACGCCATCCAGATCGACGCCAGCGACCCGCACGCCTATCACAACCGCGGCCTGATCTATCAGGCGCAGAAGCAGTACCAGTCGGCCATCGACGACTTCTCGAAGGCCATCGCGCTGCAGCCGACGGCGGCGGAGCCGTTCAACGCGCGGGGGCTGTCGTACCTCGCCATCAGCGACTACAAGGCCGCGCTCGACGACTTCAACGAGGTGGTGAAGCGCAACCCGCAGTCTTACGAAGGGTGGACGAACCAGGGCCTGGCGCTGGAGCAGCTTGGGCAACGCCAGCAGGCGTTCAACGCCTTCTCGCACGCGGCGTATCTCAACAACGCTTACGGCCCCGCCATCGAAGGCATGCACCGCACGGCCGGCGGCGGTGGCACGCAACTTCCCGTCATGAACTGAACGAGGCGCCCGCGGAGGTGCTGCGGGCAGCCGACAGTCGACCGGGACAACTCAGGCTTGATGCTTCAGGTCGCGGAGCCGCAGCCGTTACAGCGCCTTGACGATGCCTTCGGTGACCTTCTTGGCATCCCCGAGCAGCATCATGGTGTTGTCGCGATAGAACAGCGGATTGTCGATGCCGGCGTAGCCCGATGCCAGCGACCGCTTTACGAACATCACGGTACCGGCCTTCCACACCTGCAGCACCGGCATGCCGTAGATCGGCGAGGACTTGTCCTCTTCCGCCGCCGGGTTGGTGACGTCGTTCGCTCCGATGACGAAGGCGACGTCGGCCTGTGCGAACTCGTTGTTGATGTCGTCGAGCTCGAAGACTTCGTCGTAGGGCACGTTGGCCTCGGCGAGCAGAACATTCATGTGGCCGGGCATGCGCCCCGCGACGGGATGGATCGCGTACTTCACCTCGACGCCATCGGCCTTCAGCTTGTCGGCCATTTCGCGCAGCGCGTGCTGCGCCTGCGCTACCGCCATGCCGTAGCCCGGCACGATGATGACCTTGGACGCATTCTTCATGATGAAGGCGGCGTCTTCGGCCGAGCCGAGCTTCACCGGCTTCTGCTCGGTGGCGCCGCCGGCAGCCGCCGCCTCGCCGCCGAAACCGCCGAGGATGACCGAGATGAACGAGCGGTTCATCCCCTTGCACATGATGTAGCTGAGGATCGCGCCCGATGAGCCGACGAGCGCGCCGGTGATGATGAGCGCCGTATTCCCGAGCGTGAAGCCGATGCCGGCCGCCGCCCACCCCGAGTAGGAGTTCAGCATCGAGATCACGACCGGCATGTCGGCGCCGCCGATCGGGACGATGATCAGGACGCCGAGCACCAGCGAGACGATCGTGATCAGCCAGAAGACGGGCGGGCTCTGGGTCACGAAGAAGATAACGATGAACAGCACCAGGAGCGCGGCCAGCGCGAGATTGATCAGGTGCCGGTTGGGCAGGATGATCGGCTTGCCCGACATGCGGCCGTCGAGCTTCAGGAACGCGATGACCGAACCGGTGAAGGTGAGCGCGCCGATGGCGACGCC
>CAYOUO010000357.1:0-3690 GCA_964407155.1 uncultured Hyphomicrobiales bacterium
GAGCAGCGCGCGCGCCACGGCATGGGCCGGCACCCGCAGCGCAACCGATGGCAGGCCGGCGAGCGCAAGGTCGGCAACCGGCGCGCCCGCTCGCTTCGGCACGACGATGGTCAGCGGCCCCGGCCAGAAGCGCGCGGCCAGCCTCAGCGCAGCGTCGGGCAGCACGCCGATGGCTGTGGCGGCGTCGATATCGGCGGCGTGAACGATCAGCGGGTTGAACCGCGGCCGGCCCTTGGCGAGGAACACGCGCCCGACGGCAATGGCGTTTCCGGCATCGGCGGCGAGACCGTAAACGGTCTCGGTCGGCATACCGACCAGTTCGCCTCGGCGGAGCGCGGCGACCGCCAGCATGACGGCACCCGGCGCATCGGCCGGCACAATGGTTTTCGCAGGTTGGGACGACATCGCCGCGTCCAATGACGAGCGGCGGGCCCTACGTCAACCCTTTCCGTGGACAAGGCATCCCGCGCGAGCCGCGAACGGCCGGATCATGCCTGTCTTGAAAGCGGAAATGTCGCTGCCAATGCGCGCGCCGCGCAATATGATGCGGCCGGAAAACCGGGGAACAAGGTTATGACCGACGTTGCCGTGCGGACGATTGCGACGAGACCGTTCGAGGGCCAGCAGCCGGGGACGTCCGGCCTGCGCAAGAAGGTCGCGGTCTTCCAGCAGCCGCACTATGTCGAGAACTTCCTCCAGTCGATTTTCGATGCGCTGACCGGCTTTGCCGGCAAGACGCTGGTGATCGGCGGCGACGGCCGCTTCTACAATCGCGTGGCGATCCAGACTGCAATCCGGATGGCAGTCGCCAACGGCTTCGGTGAGATCATCGTCGGTCGCGGCGGGCTGGTCTCCACGCCCGCCGTTTCCAATCTCATCCGACGCGACCAGGCCTTCGGCGGGATCATCTTCTCGGCCAGCCATAATCCCGGCGGTCCCGACGGCGACTTCGGCATCAAATACAACGCCGGCAATGGCGGCCCGGCGCCGGAGGGAATCACCGACACGATTTTCGCCCGGACCAAAACGATCGAGCGCTACCTGACGCTCGATTCAGCCGACGTCGATCTCGACACCATCGGCACTCTGCCGGTCGGCAACGCGACGGTGCGCATCATCGATCCGGTCGCGGCCTATCAGGAGATGATGGAGACGCTGATCGACTTCGATGCGATCCGCGCGCTCTTCAAGTCCGGATTCCGGATGCGCTTCGATGCAATGTCGGCCATCACCGGCCCCTACGCGCATGCGATCCTCGAGAAAGCGCTGGGCGCGCCCGAGGGCACCGTCGTCAACGGAACGCCGCTCCCCGACTTCGGTCACCACCATCCCGATCCCAATCTGGTCAACGCCAGGGATCTGTATGACTTGATGATGTCGTCCGCCGCGCCGGATCTTGGTGCAGCTTCCGACGGCGACGGCGACCGCAATCTCATCATCGGCCGCGGCCGCTTCGTCACGCCATCGGATTCGCTGGCGGTCCTCGCCGCAAACGCGCAGCTCGCTCCCGCCTACAGCGGTGGCATCGCGGGTGTCGCCCGCTCCATGCCGACCAGCGCCGCCGCCGACCGGGTCGCCGCCAAGCTCGGCATCCGGAGCTACGAGACGCCGACCGGGTGGAAGTTTTTCGGCAACCTGCTCGATGCGGGACTGGTCACGCTGTGCGGCGAGGAAAGCGCGGGGACCGGCTCCAATCACATCCGCGAAAAGGACGGACTGTGGGCCGTGCTGCTGTGGCTCAACATTCTCGGCCGCCGCCGGCAAAGCGTCGATGCCATCATGCGCGACCACTGGCAGACTTACGGCCGCAACTATTATGCGCGCTACGACTATGAGGCGATCGACGCCACCGCCGCCAAGGCGCTGATGCAGAACCTGCGTGACCGCCTGCCGACCCTTGCCGGCAAGCCGCTTGCCGGCCGCACGGTGAAAACCGCCGACGAATTTGCCTACGACGATCCCGTGGATCATTCGCACTCGGGGCAGCAGGGCATCCGCGTGCTGTTCGACGATGGCGGCCGCTTCGTCTACCGCCTCTCCGGCACCGGCACCGTTGGCGCGACGCTTCGGGTCTATGTCGAGCACTTCGAGGGCGACTCGGCGAAACTCGACCTCGCGACGCAGGACGTCCTGAAGCCGCTCTATCGCGCGTCGGTCGATCTCGCCGAACTGGCGCAGCGGACCGGACGCAACGAGCCCTCGGTCGTCACCTAGACCGGATCACGGCGCGGAACGAGCGATCTGCCGTTCGCTCAGCGCCCACAGGCGGCGTGCCGCATCATCGTCCCGCGAAGCGGCGCTCGCCCGCCCGATGCGCATGTCGAAGAAATACGCTCCGGTCGTGCCGGCCACGTCGAGCGAGCGCGCGAGCCACACCATGGTCTCGGCCCCCTGTTCCGGCGTGCGCGCAACCAGCGTGGCGCCATCCATCACCAGGTTCATCAGGAAGCCGTTGTCGCGATTGAAGTGCGTCGCGACGAGGCCGGGGTGATAGCAGTTGGCGGTGATGCCGGTTCCGGCGAGCCGGCGCGCGAGTTCGCGCGTGAACAGGATGTTGGCGAGCTTCGACTGCCCGTAGCGCGTGAAGCCGCGGTAGCCGCGCTCGCCATTGATATCCGCGAACGGGATTTCGCCGCCACGCCAGTGCGCGTCCGAAGCGGTCGTGATGATCCGGGCCGCCGGCGCAGCGCGCAGGGTGTCAAGCAGGAGCGTCGTCATCAGGAACGGCGCCAGATGATTGAGCGCCCAGGTCATCTCGATGCCGTCGGCGGTCAGGCGGCGGCGGTTGAACATGGCGCCGGCATTGTTGACGAGGATGTCGATGCGCGGATAACGGGCGGCAATCTCGGCGGAAGCGCGACGCACGTCATCCTGGAGCGAGAGATCGGCGGTGACGATGTCGACGGGCGCGCGCCCGGAGCGGGCGAGTTCATTGGCGACAATCCTTGCCTTCCCGGCATTTCGCGCAACGAGCGTCAGGTCCGCCCCGGCGCCGTACAAGGCGCGCGCGGCGGCGAGGCCGATACCATCGGTGCCGCCCGTGAGAATGATCCGCTTGCCTGTTATGTCGCCAAGGGTCTCCATCGCCGCCATCCCTTGATGCTTCGGCTGCGGACTACACCCGTTCCTCGGGCGCGAGCGGGCAATCCATCGCACCCAGTTCGATCTGCAGGGTCGCGTGGTTGATGCGGAATCTTTCCTCAAGTCCGCGCTCCATCCGGAAGAGCGCCATATCGCCGGGATGTCCCGCCGGCATCACAAGATGCGCGGTCATCGCCACGTCGGTCGTGCCCATCGGCCAGATGTGAAGATCGTGGACTTCGGAAACGCCCGCCTGCGCCACCAGATATTGCCGCACGTCGTTCGTGGAGATTTCCGCCGGCACCGCGTCGAGCGACATCGCGATGCTCTCGCGTGTCATGTCCCACGTCTGGACGATCACGATCGCGGCAACGATCAGGCTGACGGCGGGATCGAGCCACAGCCAGCCGGTCAGCAGGATGAGAGCCCCCGCCACGACGACGCCGGCCGAGACCAGCGCGTCGCCGGCCATGTGCAGGAAGACGCCCCGGATGTTGAGGTCGTTCTTTCGTCCTGACATGAACAGCAGCGCCGTGGCGCCATTGACCACGATCCCCGCCAAGGCAACGAAAATGACCGTCAGCCCGGCAACCGGACTCGGATGGAACA
>CAYOUO010000358.1:0-10219 GCA_964407155.1 uncultured Hyphomicrobiales bacterium
CGCGTTTCACTTCCAGGCGATGCCTGATCTGCGGCGTGCTGCGCAGCGCGAAGAGCACGTTCTCGACGGCGACGCCCATGGTCACGGCCGCTGCAAAGACCAGCGCGAGGTTGATGGCCTGATGCTCGCCAAAAAGGGGCGCGGCGACGGTGTATTGACTGCCCTCCCGCACGACGTCGATTTCGGTTCCCTGCGCAGTCTGTCGGGCCGCGGCGAGGCGAAAGTCCGCCCGCGCGCTCTTGCCGACGATGACGACGTTGCCGCCGTTGGCGATCACGGCCTCGCCGAGCTCGAGCTTGGTGCGGGCAACGGCGTCGAGCGTCTTGAAGCGCTCGTAGTGCGCATAGCCGACAGCGGTAATGATCGCGACGTTGGGCGGCGCCAGTCGGCAAAGGCGGGCGATCGACCCCGGACCATAGGCGCCCATCTCGCAGATGAAATAGCGGTGGCGCCCGTCGAGCTGTTCGCGCACGACGCGGGCGATGCCCATCGGCGTGTTGATGCTGCCCGGCGTAAGCAGGGTCGGCGCATTCATTTCGAGAACGTGCCCGAGAATATGCTTCACCGACGTCTTGCCGAACGAGCCGGTGATGCCGACGATCGTCGGCTTCAGGTCGAGCAGCTTGTCATGCGCTTCCTGCCAGAACTTCTGCTGGATGCTGCGTTCGACCGGCACGAGCAGGAGGTTGGCGGTGACAAGGACGAACGGCAGCAAATGGATCGGGATGAGCCACGCCCAGACAGGTGCGTGAAGCAGGCACGCCGCGAGTGCGATCACGAACGCGAGCACGAGGGCGACGACGAGAATGCGCCTGGCGCGCGCCGTCAGGACGAGCTTCTTCTTGCCGCTCCTGCGGGGATCGTTCTCGATCGCACAGAAAACCAGAAGCGCCACCGCGAGCAGCAAATCGGTCCAGAACGACCACGCTGGAAGCGCGAGCGCGGCGATCGCCAGAACGATGACCACGGCGCTGAGCTTGCGGTCGATCGAGCGCGTGCGCACCAGCCACGCGAGGAAACGCGGCCCGTCGTATTCCTCCTGCTGGAAGATGTGCAGGTAGGACAGCAGGCGACGCAGCGCGAACAGCAGAAACGGAATGAACGGCAGCCAGGGCGCGATGGCGTTCACGTCGGTAACCGCCCGATGAAGTCTTCGATCTGGTTCTGCACCTGATGCAGACCCGCGGTCAGGATCGTTATGTGATCGAAGCGCGGCAGCACGATCAACCGGGAGCCGGGAATGAACGAGGCGAAGCGCTCGCCCATTTCCGGCGGCGTCTCGGTGTCCTGCTCGCCGTAAACGAGTTCAACCGGGCAGCGCACCTGCCGGGCGACATCGCTCAGGTCCTCGCGGACGACGTTGACCAGCACACCGCGCATCGGGCCGGCGTTGCGATAGTCGGCGCTGCCGAACTTGCCGCGCATCGCGGCCGTGTCCACGCCAAGCCGGTCGAGAACCTTGAGCGATTTGTAGGCCGCCACGCGCGCCCTCATGCTGAGCTGTTCCAGCGACGTGCGCTTGCGCTGCAGGCCGGCTGCCGCAATCAGGACCATGGCATCGACCCTGTCCGGGTGGCGCGCACCGAGCTGCAGGCCAACCCGGCAGCCGAAGGAATGGCCGATCCAGATGCGCCGCGCCCGCGGCAGGCCCGCGAGCCACGTCGCCGTATGGTCGGCGTAGTCGGCCGTCGTCCACGCCATCGGCGGCGGCGGCGACTGGCCGAAGCCCGAAAAGTCGATCAGCGAATGCGATCCGCGCCGCTCCAGCGCGCGGGCCAGCGGCAGGAATGCGCGGTGATCGTGTCCCCAGCCGTGCGCCCAGATGAAATGCAGAGGAGCCTCGCCCGGCGGCGGTCCCAGCGACACGACATTGAACGGTGCGGCCGGATTCAGGGCATCCGGCATCAGCAGGCATGTCCCTTATCGACCGCCACCACGCCGTGATAGTTGGAAGCAGCGCACTGGCGCATCGGAAGAGGACGGTCGACGCCGGTCATCGGCACTCGGCTCTCATTGGGCGGTGGAAATGGCAGAAAAGCAGCGCATTGCGGTTATTTTTGGCGGCCGGTCGCCGGAACACGATGTGAGCATCGTCACCGGCCTGCAGGTGCTCCGTGCCGTCGATTCGGCCCGTTACGACGCGTTTCCGGTCTATGTCACACCGCAGGGCGAATGGCTAGTTGGCGAGCCGCTCGCCGAGCAGAAGAACTACCTACCGGATGCCAGCCTGCGGCAGCGCCTCACGTCCGTGCTGCCGGATGTCGCTGCCCGCGGCAAGGGAATGCTCATTCCCCGCGACCGGAAGCTTTTCCGGGCCGCGACGGCCGTCTCCTTCGATGTCGCGCTGCTCGCGTTTCACGGCACGACCGGCGAGGATGGCCAGGTGCAGGGGCTCTTCGAGACCGCCGGCGTGCCTTACACGGGCATGCGGACGCTGGCATCCGCCGTTCTCATGGACAAGGCAGCGACCAAGCGCATGCTGAACGGGCTCGGTATCGCGATGCTGCCGCAGGTGGTCATTCCGAAGCCGCAGCAGGGGCTGATCGTCGACCGCGCCACCCTCGCGAAGCTCGTCGGCGACGCGCCGTTTCCGGCGGTGGTGAAGCCGAACCATCTCGGCAGTTCGATCGGCGTCGCCAAGGTTGCGAATGTCGATGAATTGGCCGCGGTCCTGCCGCAGATCTTCCGGCTCGATACGTCGGCGGTGCTGGAGGTCTTCGTGCCCAATCTCGTCGAGTACAACGTCGCGGTCAGCAATTTCGGCAACGTGCTGCGAACCTCGGCGATCGAGCGCCCGAAGAGCGCGGCTGACCTGCTCGACTTCAAGCAGAAGTACCTGCCCAAGGGCGGGAAGACCTGCACCAAGATTCCCGGGCAAAGCAGCGAGGGCATGCTGTCGTTGACGCGCGAGATCAATCCGGCGCTGCCTGCCGAGACGGAGCGGAAGATCCGCACCTGGGCGGAGCAGGCGTTTCTCGCCGTTGGCGGCACCGGGGCGCCGCGGATCGATTTCCTCAGCGACGGCAAGACCGGCGATATCTGGCTGAATGAAGTGAACCCCTGTCCGGGCTCTTTCGGCTTCTTCCTCTGGGAGGCTGCGGCCGAACCGATGTTGTTCACGAAGCTGCTCACCAATCTCGTGGAGCAGGCGATCGAGCAAAACCATCGCGGCCAGATGCCGAACGATCCGACGCTCGAGGAGGCACGCCTCTTCAAGCGCTCGTGACGGGGTAACTTCTCAATGGATCGCGAACAGCGGCTTCATCAGGTGCTGAGCGCCTTTTGCGGCGACGATCCGGGGCGGAGTGTCGCGTTTGTCGGCCATAGCCCGCGCGTCGACGCCATTTCCGTTCGCGGCGCGGAGCCGCGGCCCGCGGCGAGCGTCATGAAGATCGCGCTGGCGATGGCCGTCTACCGGCAGGCGGCGCGTGGACTGGTCGATCTCGACGCGCGCGTGCCGATTCATGCATTTCCCGCGACGCGGTATGTGTCGATCCTTGCCGGTTTCGACAGCGGACATGAGCTCAGCGTCCGCGAGATTTGCCGGCTGGCGCTCATCACCAGCGACAATCCGCTTGCCGTTCATCTTCAGGGGCTCGCCGGTCTGGATGCGGTGAACCGCCTGCTTTTCGAAATCGGGTGCGGCCCGCCATGCCACATGGGCGCCGGTTTCTCGGAAGAAGAGCTTGGCCCGAAGAACCGGGCGAATGTGCTCACCGCAGACGCCGCGCTGCGCCTGCTTTCGGCGCTGCGCTCCGATCCGCTTTATGCCGATCTCATGGCCGCCCTGCAGAACAATCTGCGGAATAACCGCATTCCGGCGCTCCTGCCGGAGCATGTCGCGGTCATCCACAAGACCGGCAGTCTCGATGGCGTGGCGAACGACGTCGGCATCGTTCAGGACGACGGCGTGGCGTTTTCCGTGGCGTTCCTGACCGACCGGCAGGCGGATACGGCCCGCACCTCGAGCGACATCGCCGCCTGTGCGCTCGCGATCTTCGATCTTCTCAACGCGCGCTGAGCCGTTTCCGGCCGCACGCCTAACGCTTCATGAATCGGCCCGCTGCGGCGAGTCAGGTTAATGGCGGTTTCCCTGGTTTCACGATCCGGCAGGGTTAACAATGCCTGCTGCGGAGCAGCGTTACAGACAATTCGAATTAATTGTGCGGCAAACGGCGAGCCCTAAGAAGAGCGCATCGATCGCGTCGTTCGGGTTGGAAGCCATGCGTCAGGGATTTCTTGCAGGTCTGGTCGTCCTCGTTTTCGGTCTGCCGATGGCGCTCTTCGCGGACGGAAAGGAACTTGTCCGCGAGTGCGCCGCGCTTGGCGATGCCGCCGGCGGCAACACTACGTCCTTCAAGGCAATCTGGTTGAGCGGATCGAAGACGGTCGCTGTGGCGGTTCCGAAGACCGATGAGCTGGCGGTCATTCAGCGGTGGGGCGCCTGGCAGCTGGCGGAAAAGCGGAAGCACCCCGAGACCATTCGCTCAGTCGCTTCCGGCTACGGCCCGATGCCGTCGCAGGCGGGCATGACGATCGTCAACGGGTTTAGTTTCGTAAGCGACCGCTTCGATGCGACGGCGGTTGCCGCGCTCGCGCCGCTTGCTTCGGACGATACCGATTCCGTGATCGATGCCGCATCAGGCGGATCGAGGTTTTCAGCCTTCGTCGACGCGTTCTCGATCGCCGCCTACGCCGACGAAATGAAGCCCGCAGCCGCTCCGCCGGATGCCGGCGCGGGGCACCCAATCGCCCTCGCCATGGCCGACATTGCCGATGATAGTCGCAGCGCGCCAGGCATGGCCTTTGTCACTGATTCCGCGGCGGACATTGCCGCCACCACCGGCGGTATCAAGGACGCAGCCCCGGCAGATGCGTCGGGATTTGCCGATGTCGGCGAAAAGCCTCAGCGCAACACCGGCTTCTCGGACACCGCGCCGATCGGGGGCACGATGTCCGGCCTCATCGATATCGGGCTGAATTCCAACTAGCCGACAGGCCTGCCGGACAGGAGCCCGATTTGCTAGGATCGGGGCCATGTATCGTCCGCCCGCTTTTCGCGAAGACCGCCCCGAAGTCCTCCACGCGCTCTTGAAGGCGCACCCGCTCGCGACCCTGGTCACCGCGGGCGCGCAGGGCCTCTCGGCCAATCTCATACCCTTCATGCTGGATGCCAGCCGTGGCGAGCACGGCGTTCTGCGCGCTCATCTCGCGCGCGCCAACGACCAGATCGAGGAGTTGCGGTCGGTCGATGAGGCGCTCGTGATCTTTCAGGGCGCGCAGTCCTACATCACGCCCTCCTGGTACGCCTCGAAAGCCGAGCATGGGCGGGTGGTGCCGACCTGGAATTACGCCGTCGTCCAGGTGTGGGGACGACCGAGGGTCATCGACGATCCGGCATGGCTGCGCGTTCAGATCGACGAACTGACGCGCTCGCAGGAGGAAGCCCGACCGAAGCCGTGGCACGTTGCCGACGCGCCGGACGCCTTCATCGAGTCTCAGGTCAAGGGCATCGTGGGGCTGGAAATTCCGGTTGCGCGCATCGAAGGCAAGTGGAAGGTGAGCCAGAACCGGCCGATGGCCGATCGCGAAGGTGTCGTCACCGGTCTCACCACCGAGCGGCGATCGCCTGAAATGGCGCGCATGGTGGCCGAGCGCGCCGCCGAAAAATAGGGGTGCGCGAGCGGTCGCTCAGCCGCAGGCCTCATCCGGCCCGGTCGCAGCTCGATCTCAGCCTGGCAGAGACGTCGGACGCGGGGCCGGGCTCACGCTTCGAAGAACACCGTCTCCGCGTCGCCCTGCAGGTGAATGTCGAATACGTACCGGGGCACACCACCGGTCTCGCCATCGCGGCGGGCAAGGAGCGTCTCCCGGCGGTCCGCCGGCACTAGCGCCAGCACCGGATCGCCGGCGTTGGCCGCCTCGTCGGCGAAATAGATGCGGGTGAACATCCGGCGCAGGATTCCCCGGGCAAAGATGCTGACGTTGATATGCGGTGCCTGTTTGCCGCCGCCGGGCGCCTCCACCGCGCCGGGCTTCACGGTCCGGAAGCTGAACACGCCGTCCTTGCTGGTCGGCGAGCGGCCAAATCCCTTGAACGATGTGTTCTGGCGATGCTCGCCGCTCGAATAGCGGCCGGCGCCGTCCGCCTGCCACAGTTCCAGGAAAGCGTCGGGCAGCGGCTTGCCGGCGCCGTCGAGCAGGCGCCCGGTGATCTCGATGGTTTCGCCGATGGCGTCCGGCGTGGTCAGGTCATTCTCGACCAGCGCCTGATAGGCATAGGTGGTGCCGGGCGTCAGCGCATAGGCGAAATAGGGACCGGCGGTCTGCGAGGGCGTGATGCCGCGGTCAGTGGTGGTCATGCGGCTCCTCGAATGGCGTGGCGGCATGGCCGCGCAGAACGATGTCGAAGCGATAGCCCAGCGCCCAGTTCGGTACGGTAAGATCGAGGTCGAACTTCGAGATCAGCCGGTCGAGCGCCTTGGGATCGGTGACGGATTGCGAGATCGGGTCGTAGGCAATGAGCGGATCTCCCGGGAAATACATCTGCGTGATCAGCCGCGTCAGGAACGACGGTCCGAACAGCGAGAAGTGGATGTGGTTCGGCCGCCAGGCGTTGGGGTGGTTCAGCCACGGGTATGAGCCCGGCTTGATCGTGACGAACCGGTAGTTGCCCTCCGCGTCGGTCACGCAGCGCCCGGCGCCGGAAAAGTTCGGATCGAGCGGAGCGGGATGGGTGTCCACTTGATGGATGTAACGACCCGCCGCGTTGGCCTGCCACACCTCGATCAGCGCATCCGGAACGGGCCGCCCACTTTCGTCCATCACCTTGCCGGCGACGATGATGCGTTCGCCGATCGGCGCATCCGCGTGCTGGCGGGTGAGATCGGAATCGGTCGGAAGCACGCTCTCGTGCCCATAGACGGGCCCGCTCAGCTCGGAAAGCGTATGCGGCAGGATGACCAGCGGCCGCTTCGGCGAGCGAAGCTGCGTTCCGACGTAGGCCGGCCACAGGTAGGGCGGATGCGCGTCGAGGCTTTCCAGCGGGTAGTCTGTCTTGGCGGTCATCGGCTTCCTCCGAAACTCACACCCGTTCCAGCGCCAGCGCGACGCCCTGACCGACGCCGACGCACATTGTCGCCAGCCCGTAACGGTCGCCGCGGCTCTTCAGCCCGAACGCAACGTCGGCGGCGAGCCGGGCGCCCGACATCCCGAGCGGATGGCCGTAGGCAATCGCGCCACCGTTCGGATTGACGTAGTCCGCGTCGTCGGCAAGTCCGAGCTGCCGCAGGCAAACGAGCGCCTGGCTGGCGAAAGCCTCATTGATCTCGATCAACCCGAAGTCGCTCATCTTCATGCCGAGCCGCTCGAGCAACTTCCGCGTCGCCGGAATGGGTCCGATCCCCATCACGCGCGGCGGCACCCCCGCCGACGCCATGCCGACGATGCGCGCCACCGGCTTGAGGCCATGGCGCTCGGCTGCCTCCGCCGAAGCGACGATCAGAGCCTGGGCGCCGTCGTTGACACCCGAGGCATTACCGGCGGTGACGGTGCCGTTCGGCTTCACGATCGGTTTCAGCTTCGCCAGCGCCTCCAGCGTCGTGTCCGCGCGCGGGTGTTCGTCCTCGCTGAAGCGCGCGCCCGGCGCCTTGCCGACGCCCGGGATATCCACCGGCACGATGCGATCGGCGAGCGCGCCGGCTTCCTTTGCGCGTTTGGCGCGCTGCTGCGAGCGGACGGCGAACGCGTCCTGATCGGCACGCGTCACCTGATAATCCTCGGCGACGTTCTCGCCGGTTTCGGGCATCGAATCGACGCCATATTGCGCCTTCATCAGCGGGTTGATGAAGCGCCAGCCGATGGTGGTGTCGTAGATGTCGGCGGAGCGCTGGAAGGCGCTTTCCGCCTTGCCCATGACCAGCGGTGCGCGCGTCATCGATTCGACACCGCCGGCGATCACGAGATCGAGCTCACCGGCGCGGATGGCGCGCGCAGCGGTTCCGACCGCATCGAGCCCCGAGGCGCACAGGCGGTTCATCGTCGTGCCCGGCACGCGGTCGGGCAGGCCGGCGAGGAGGGCCGCCATGCGCGCAACGTTGCGGTTGTCCTCGCCCGCCTGGTTGGCGCAGCCGAGGATCACCTCGTCGATCTCGCCGGCAATGTGCGGATAGCGCACGACCAGCGTGCGGATCGGGATCGCGGCAAGATCGTCGGTGCGCACGCGGGCGAGCGCGCCGGCGTAACGGCCGATGGGCGTACGCACCGCATCGCAGATGAAGGCTTCGCGCGTCATGCATCGCTCCCATGGGCGCGCGCGGTGCGCGCCTGGAGGTCGCGCAGCACCTCCAGTTCCTTCGCCGTCGGGGCAGGGGTCTCTCCCACGGTGCCGGCGAAGCGCACCTTCCAGCCGCACTGAGCCTCGACCATCGCGCGCGTGACGCCGGGATGGAGCGACACCACGGTGAGTTCGCGGGTCTCCGCGTCGGGTTCGAGCACGCAGAGGTCGGTGACGACGCGGCTCGGTCCCTTCGTCCTGACGCCGAGCTTTTCGCGGCTGCCGGCGCCATTGCCGTGGCCGAGCGATGTCACGAAGTCGAGCTTCTCGACGAAGCTGCGCTTCGACATCTGCATCGTGATGAAGATTTCGCCGCAGCACGTGGCGATCTCCGGGGCCCCGCCGCCGCCCGGCAGCCGCACCTTGGGGTGATCGTACGGGCCCACCACGGTGGTGTTCAGGTTGGCGAAGCGATCGATCTGCGCGCCGCCGAGGAAGCCGACCGAGATGCGCTCCCCCTTCAGCCAGTAACGGAACATCTCGGGCACCGACACCGTGGTCAGCGCCGTGTCGCACAATTCGCCGTCGCCGAGCGACAGCGGCAGCACCTCCGGCCGCGTGTCGATGGTACCCGATTCGTAGATCAGCGTGATGTCGGGCGCGTGGGTGCGGCGGGCCAGATTGCACGCGGCCGACGGCGCGCCGATGCCGACGAAACACACGTCGTCGTTCTTCAGCGCGCGCGCGGCGGCGACCGTCATGATCTCGGAAGGCGTCCAGCTCGCGGTCATTTTCAGGCGGCCTTTGCGTACGCGCGGAAGGCGCTGGCATCCTTGGCCAGCACGTTCTCTTTCATCCAGGCCAGGAAGGTGTCACGCTCCTTCGCGATCCCGTCCCACTGCTTGTAGAAGGCGTTGGCGCGCTTGTAATAGCCCTGCGCGTAGGACGGAAATGCGCCGCCGGGCACCAGCGCCACCGTGGTCACGGTCCACGACGGAAGGATCACGGCATTGCGGCTGCGCGGTCCGAGATCGTCGACGATCTCCTCGACCGTCACGATGGAGCGCTTCGCGGCGAGCACCGACTCCTTCTGCACGCCGACGATGCCCTCGAGCAGCACGTTGCCCTCGCGGTCGGCCTTCAGCGCGTGAATGATCGTCACGTCGGGGCGGATTGCCGGCACCGTCGCCAGCTCTTCGCCGGTGTAGGGGCAGGTGACCGAGCGGATCGTCGGGTTGACGCGCGGCAGCTCGGCGCCGCGATAGCCGCGGAAGACGGCGAAGGGCAGGTTGGCGGCGCCGGCGTCATAGGCGTTCGCCATCGCCGCGTGCGAATGCTCCTCGAGCGCGAGCGGGTTCGGCCAGCCGTGCTCGACCGCGTCGCGCAGGCGATAGAGCGAGCCGACGCCGGGGTTGCCGCCCCAGGAGAACGTCAGCTTCTCGGCGGCGCCCATGCCAATCAGCTGATCGTAGATCAGGTCGGGCGTCATGCGGATCAGCTTGAGCTGCTTGCGTCCCTGGCGGATCACCTCGTGGCCCGCAGCAAACGGAATGAGATGTGTGAAGCCTTCCATGGCGACCGTGTCGCCATCCTTCAGATTCGCCGCGACGGCATCATGGAGGGAGAGAAATTGTGTCATGCAATGAATCCGTTACGTCCCGATCCTCAACCTGATGCGTCACTTGAAGTCGTCGCCGAGCACGTCGCGGGCCCACCGCATCGCGGCGTTGCCGGCCGGCACGCCGCCGTAGACCGCCGCCTGCCGGATGAGCGCCGCGAGCTCAGCGACGCTCACGCCGTTGCCCAGCGCCGGCTTGACGTGCAGCTTGAACTCCTCCTCGCGGTGGAGCGCGATCATCATCGCCAGTGTCACCAGCGAGCGCGTCTTGTGCGGCAGGGTCGGGTCGCCCCAGATCTCGTTCCAGGCGTAGCGCGTGATGAAAT